>CAZTDK010000543.1:0-4868 GCA_964611965.1 uncultured Binatia bacterium (SeqCode)
GTCTTGGCTTTCGCCCCGCCCTCGCTGCGCGGGGCCAGGTTGATCGGCATCGACAGCAGCGCCGGATTCCCGACACTCGATCCCGACCAGATGCGCTTTCGTCTCTTCGACGCCACCGTCACGTTCTTGCGCGCCGCGGCGGTCGAGCGGCCGCTGCTGCTGATTCTCGATGACCTGCACGCCGCCGATGCCGACTCGCTGCTGCTGCTGCGCTTTCTGGCGCGCGGGTTGACGGACATCCGATTGCTGGTGATCGGTACGTACCGCGACGCCGACGCGCGCAGCCGACCCGAGATCGGCACGCTGCTCGAAGAGGTGGCGCGCGAGGCCCTGTCGTTGCATCTGCGTGGCTGGTCCGAGCCGGAGGTGACCCAGTTCATGGTCACGGGTGTGGGTTCCGCCTCCACAGGGCTGGCGGTCAGCACCGAGCTTGGGGGAGCGGTGAGCCGCGTCACCGAAGGGAATCCACTGTTCGTCGAAGAGATCGTGCGCTTGTGGAATGCGGAGGGTCGTCCCCCTGAAGTGCCGGCGCAGGGGCAGGTCGAGGTGCGCATTCCGGATTCCGTGCGCGCCGCCGTCCGTCAAAGGCTGGTCCTGCTGCCGACGCCGAGCCGCGACGCGCTCGGCGTCGCCGCGGTCATCGGCCGTGAGTTCGATGTGGCGGTGCTGAGCCGGGTGATTGGGACGCAGCCCGAAAGCGGCGTGCGCGATCTCCTCGATGGCGCGGTGAATGCGGCCATCATTGCCGAGCTGCCAACCCCACTCGGCTTTTACACCTTCAGCCACATTCTGATTCGCGACACGTTGTATCACGATCACAGTCCGAGCCGCCGCGCCGCGCTCCATCATGCCGTGGCGCGCGCCATCGAGATGGTGCATGCGGCGACGCTCGACGCACACTTGGCGGATCTTGCGCATCACTATGTCGCCGCCGTCGCTGACGGTACCGCGGCGCAGGCCCTGCAGTATTCGTTGCAAGCCGCGGAACGGGCGACGGTGAACTGTGCCTACGCGGACGCCGTGAGCCATCGCGAATGCGCCCTGGAGGTGGCGACGCGCCTGTCCGACAGCGATCCGCAGGCGGCACAGCCTCGACGGTGTGAGCTGCTGCTCGGGCTCGGTGAGTCGCAAAACATGGCCGGGAAGCGCCGTGAGGCGCGCGAGACGTTTCGTCACGCCGCGGACCTGGCGCGCGCGCTCCAGTTGCCCGAAGCCTTGGCGCGCGCCGGCTTGGGGTACGGCGGGTTGTGGGGTGGACCGGAGGAGCTCCTGAAGTTCAGCAGCGCGGATCCAGGACACTTCGATGACACGTTGGCGCGCTTGCTGAGCGAGGCCCGCGACCTGCTCGGTGCGCGGAATCCCGCCTTGCGCGCGCGCCTCCTCAGCCGTCTGGCAATCGAGCTGTACTTCACCGCAACGCCGGCGCAGCGCGAGGTGCTGACACACGACGCCATGACCATCGCGCGCCGGCTCGACGATCCGCCGACCCTCGCGGTCGTTCTCTGGGATTGCCACGCGGCGGTGTGGGGACCAGATAGCGTCAGCGCCCGGCGTGCGATGGCCGAGGAGATCGTGGAGGTGGCCGAGCGCATCGGCGACTATGGTCTCGAGTTGGGTGGGCGCGCCTGGCTCATCGGTGATCTGCTCGAGCTCGGTGACGGGCAGCGGGTGCAGGTGGAGTTCGAACGCTTCCGGCGGCTGGCCGAGTCGTATCGTCAGCCGATCCACCTCTGGGGTTTGAAGAGCTGCCTTGCCCAGCACGCGTTGCTGGTCGGCGATTTCGATCAGGTGCCGGCGCTGGCCGGCGAGGCGCTGTCGTTGGGGCTGACGCTGTTTGCGGGGGCGTTCATCGCCTACGGCGTACAGATGAGCAGCCTCTACCGCGAGCGCGGGCAGTTTGACGAGCTGCGTGCCACCGAGACGGGACTGCGTGGGTTCATCGAGCGCTATCCGGATCTCCCACACCCGCGCGTGGCATTGGCGCACATCCTGGTGCTCACGGGTTGCCGTGACGAGGCCCGCACGGAGTTCGATCGGCTGGCGGCGCATAACTTCGAAGATCTGCCGCGCGACGTCGGCTGGAGCAGCGCCATGGTGGAGCTGACGGAGGTGTGCGCCGCATTGGGCGATACGCGCCGCGCCGGCGCCCTGTATCGCCTGCTCCTGCCGTGCGTGGCCTACGTTGCCGTGAGCCCGTTCCATGCGATGTGTTGGGGGGCGATGGCACGCAGCCTCGGGGTGCTTGCCGGCATGCTGGAGGATTGGACTGCGGCCGAGGCACACTTTGCCGTGGCGTTGACGTGCAACCGGCGGCTCAATGCCCGTCCGTGGGTGGCGCGCACGCAATACGATTGGGCCACGATGCTGTGTGCACGCACGCAACCCGGTGACGCGGGCCGGGCGCGTGCGTTGCTCGATGAGGCGCTGGCAACGGCTGATGCGCTGGGCATGCGGCCATTGCTGCAGCGCATCGGCGAGCTGGCAGCGCGGCTGACCTCGGCGACGGCGGACCCGGCTCCGCGTCCCGTCAGCCTTGCGCCGAACCGTTTCGCGCACGACGGCGACCTCTGGAACATCGCGTATGCCGGCCAATCGTGCAGCCTCAAGGATGCGCGGGGCTTGA
Source organism: uncultured Binatia bacterium (SeqCode) (assembly GCA_964611965.1). Taxonomy (GTDB): domain Bacteria; phylum Desulfobacterota; class Binatia; order HRBIN30; family HRBIN30; genus CAZTDK01. The sequence goes on from CAZTDK010000543.1 coordinate 2,624, forward strand.
GCTTCCTGGCGATGCTGTTGCGCCACCCGCGTCACGAGTTCCACGCGCTCGAGTTGGTGCAGCTTGCGGGTGAGGCGGCGGACAGCGATTCACCAGGCGCCGCTGCAGATACACTCGGCGCGCTTGGCGGCTCGGATACGGGGCCGATCCTCGATGCGCAGGGCAGGGCGATCTACAAGCGGCGGCTCGTCGAGTTGCGGGCCGAGCTCGCGGCGGCGCAGAGTTGCCACGATCCTGGCCGCGTCGAACGGGCGCACACGGAGATCGACTCCCTCACCCAGGAGCTGGCGCGGGCCTTCGGCCTCGGCGGCCGGGGGCGCCGCAGCGGCTCGAACGCCGAGCGCGCACGCGTCAACGTGACGCGCGCCATCGCTGCCACGCTGAAAAAAATCAGCGCGCGAAATCCCGACCTCGGCCGCCACCTCGCCGAAACCATCAGGACCGGCACGTTCTGCGCCTACAAGCCCGATTCGCGCGTCCCGATTGTGTGGGACGTCGTCTCGTAAGGCGCACCTGACGAAGCCTGGATTGCGACGAGTGAGCCGTCCGCCATCGGCCGCGGTCAGATTCTTCAATGTCCCGTTCGGATAGCGGATACAGAGATCGCCGCCGCGGCCTGCCGCATCCCTGCTCGCGAGGTGGCCGCCAAAGGTCGGACTGACGTCCGAGCTCGGAGCGCCGGATGCTCCTCCTTCGATCGTGTCAGCTCGGCAGCTCTGGGCGGTGGAGTTTTGGTCACCGGTTTACGGAACAATTGTTCACTCGATTGTTACGCCTAAAGGATAGAAGGGGAATGCCGTGGGCCACGTCGCGACACTCGAGACCAGAGAACCCGGTGCGGACGATGACTGCGAGCCTGGCGAAGGGGACGCGCCGATCGCATTGAATGCGCTGGGGTTGGCGGGGAAGCCGCTTTCCGGGCAGCTCCAGCTGGTGCAACGTCAGATGTTCCGCCGCGAGGGGGAGTACTGGACCGTAGAATACGATGGAGCGGTCTGTCGTCTCAAAGACACGAAGGGGATGCAGTTCATCGCTCATCTCCTGCGTTGTCCTGGGCAACGGGTGCGGGCGACGCAGTTGCTGAGGGGGCCGCGCGAGACTGAGCCTGACGCAGGAGCGGCTGCGCCGGCGGCCCCGGCTGCAATGCTGGGGACGACGCCGCCAGACAGGGGAGCCGCGGAGCGGGCCCGCGTGAATGTGACCCGTGCGATCAAGGCGGCGTTGCAAAAGATCGGCGCGCATCATCCTGCGCTGTGTGCGCATCTCAGTATTACCATCAGGACGGGAAACGCTTGCGTATATCTGCCGGATCCGCGGCTGGCGGTGCGATGGGAGACCTTTTCGGCGATGGCAGTCTTCAGGGTGAACGTATGGGACGAAGCGTAATCGAGCGCAGTGACCGAACGCAGTTGGTGGTGGATCGACCGCGCAATCTTGGATCTCCTGACTCAAGCGCGGCGGAAGCGCCCACGCCGGCGGGCGGTAGTGCAATGGATGAGCACGAATTGATCCGGATCGCGATTTTCAAGGTCGCCGCCACCGCTCGGCGGATGGATGCGCTTGCCGGCGCGGCGCAAACCGCAGACGGGCGGCATCTGCTTGGTACGGTGGCCCGGCTCCTCGAGCTGTACGAGCAGGACCTGCGCGCCAGTCTCACTGTACCGGAAGAAACAAAAGACAGAAGGGCGATCCCGTCTTGAGAACGCGCCGCCGCGCACGTCTGTCGACCGTCTTGCGAGCTTCGGGATTTCCCTAGCCCGACCTCGGGTTTCCCCTAATTGACCGGTTTTGGAGGGCGCAGTAGCACCAGCGCATGCACAAAGCTGCGGGCGGCGCCACTGGTGGCTGGTGCAGCGACCTGATGCAAGAGGGGTAGAAACTCGAGTCGGGAGACGAACATGGCGCGGATACTCTTGGACGACAACGGTGGCTGGATGACGGTGGACATTGAGGTCAACGGACCAGTCTTGGGCGCGGCCCTGGAGCACGAAGAAGCCGAGTCGATCGTCCGTTGTGCGGTGATGATGGCCCTCTCGGCGCTTGCGGCCGATGATCCGTGGCCGCGTCAGCTCCTGGACTCCATGGCACATTTCCTGTCGAGCATGCGCAACGACGTCAGCAGCGCCCGCCTCATCTAAGGCCTGCGGGTCTGCGGCCGGCGCTCTTTCTATGGCCCGCTCCCGGTGGGTCGCTAGTGGTGTGATTCACCAATACGGGGCATTATCTTTGCGCGCCACACGCGGAG
>CAZTDK010000544.1:0-4864 GCA_964611965.1 uncultured Binatia bacterium (SeqCode)
TGCGGGAGCCACGAATGGATCCGCAAAGTACTGTGTTTCCCGCGCGACCTTGTCGTCCATGAATTCCATGATGCTCACGGTGTAGGACGGCTTGCCGTCATATGTCAGAATGAATTCAGTGACCCAAAGGTCACCGCCGCCAATGATTCGTCGGACAGCAAACCGTTTTTTGCTCGGCTGACTAGCGCGTTGGTTCTGTATGTTGCGTCGACCGCGGGTTCGCTCGCCTGACTGCGGGTATTCCAGCACCGCGTCCTCGTGATAGATGCGGTGCTCCGTTTCAAAATCGTTGGCATCGGAGGCCGCCCAATGCTGATCCAGTGCCGCACGTATCTGTTGATCTCGCATCTTATTCTCCTACGCTGGGGGAAAGCTTAGACTCCCGCATGGCCTGGTTTCAAGCGGATCAAATTCGTACCTTGAAAATTGCCTCGAAGGGCAAACCGGAGTTGTGCGGCCGACGGAGACGGCGTACATTCTGCCGCCGGCGCTTCATGTCTACGACGCGGCAACAGGAGCCACGCTCGCATCCTTCACCACCCAGGGCACGGTCAATTCGGGTGCGGCAATCGTAGGGAATGCGATCCACTTTGGCATGGGGAACTCATTTGATGGGCGCGGTGGTGCGGTGTTTGCCTACCGGCTGCCGTAAGCTGACATGATCCCGCGCACGCGGGGACTTGTGTGCCTCGCCAAAATCCCCTCCGCGGTGCTCAGGCCGCCTGTCGCCACTTGTAGCGGTGGTGAAGTCCGTCGATGCGGGGGAGCGAGGTCACGCTGGCCGTCGACGATGACGCGGCGCACACGGGCCGTCCAACGGCGGATCTTTCCCGAGCGAGAGATGAGTCCGATCGTTGTGACAGCCTGGCCGCTTGTCGTTCCCCCTGGATCACCTGGCCGAACGCTTGGGAGGAGCGAGCCTTCATCCCACCCGTTTGCGGTGACGGCGCGCATGTGTGCTACACCGCTTGGATGTGCATGTGGATTCTTGTGCTCGCAGCGCTGCTTGCTGCGTGTGCGCCGATTCCTACAGCCACACCCACGCAGAAACCCTTCGAAGTTGCCGATCGCATCGGCTCGTCTGGCGACAATGGCAACAGTGAATCCACTCCGCGAGTCGTAGCGACGTCAACGTCTTGCAATTCCCTAGTGCCGCCGAAGGTAACCCAGACGGCAGATATCTACATCGATGCGCGGGGTGGGCTGCACTTCTTGAACACGCCGCAAGAGTCTGCAGCCACGCCGGTTGCTTCTGCGCCGTAGTGGTTGTGCATGCAAGGACCATCTCTGTTTTCAGAATATCGACGAGGCAGAATCCAACGGGGTGCCTGTCGGGTATACCACTCACGCCCGAACCGAGACGATCGAACGAATGGCCGAGCGTGAGATCAACGGCTGCTTCGATCAGTTGCGCCGGTTCTCGATTGCCGCCGCGTTTGAAGATGACTCCCCGATCAGTGGCGCGCTGAACGTCTGGAGGACAAACCTCGAATACATGCAGTGGTGGTCGAGGAAAGAAACGGAGGCCTGGGCGCTGATGGGGGGAAGACCCGAACCAGCGCCAAGCGCACGACGCGCCTGAAGACGCGATCCACCAGGATCTTTTCCATGGTGATCGGGGGCGTCTTGATAGGCTGCGCGTCGCACAATGGCCGGTTGCCGCGCTGCACTCCCCGGCGTTTTGGCTCATAATCCCTAGGGGCGCGGTTCGAGTCCACGCGCCGCCAGTTTCTTCTCAATACCTTCATCCCCTGGGATGCGGCCGCACTCTCGGCCCCTTGCGGTTCGCGGACTAGACGCGGACCGTCGAGGTGCTTGGCGCCCGTCATGGTCACCGGCAATGGGGATGCGTTTGCGGCCGACGCTCCGTCATCGGGCAGCGCGCCATCGATTGCCGCGGCCATCCCAAGTTCGTAGCTTCCCTCCCCAAGATGGGGGGCGTAGAATGATACTTTGGTGGGATGGATCATAGTGGTGAGGTTACCTATTTGTCAGTGGGGTCGGGACATGCCAATCGAAGCGCCATGGTGGGTTTTTGGGGACGTGTTGATCGCGAGTGAGCGTGAGCTCCCGGGTGTGTATGAGCTGGGCAACGCCGCCGGCGAGGTGATCTACATCGGTAGCTCGGCGAACATTTGTCGGCGGCTGCGCGAGCACTGGGTCGAATCCGATGATAGTTGGGTAAAGCGCTATACTACGCAGTACCGTATTGAGTACCGTAGTGATTATGTCGCGCGCGAGCACGAGTTGTGCGACCTGCACTTGAGACTCCACGCGGAGTTACCGCGCTACCACGCCGATACGGAATCCGTCGGCAGCCCGTCGGACCTGGTGAGCCCGAGCGACCAACGAGCCGGTCCCACGTAAGGAAGCGCGCGGCGGCTCAGGGCCCGCCGGCGATTGCGGCGACGCTCCCCCCATTCTGGATATAAACCACGTCGGGAAGGATCAGTTGCACCTGGACGCCGTGTGCGGATTCGCCCTCGTGCAAGGTCGTGGTTTCTCTGCCGGCGAGCAAGGTCACCGTGCGCCTGCTGGGCTCCGTCGCATAGCGGATGGACTTGACTTGCACGCCGCCACTTCCGGCCAAGGCTGGCGGGGCTGCCGCCCGGGTCGTCTTTGCCGGCGCCGGTGCGCTCGCCTTTGCCTGTGACGCTGTCTTCGCCTTCGGAACGGCGAGTTTCCGGCTTGCGGCGGTTGGCAGTTGCTTGTCGGCGAGGTGTCCTCGCGGCAGGTCTTCGGTCAGCGTCGGATGCGCGTTTGGCGGCGGTGCAAGAACGAGTGGCTCGCGTGCGACTGGCGCGGCCGGCGGAGGAGCGGCGACCGGCGCGGCCGGCGGGACCGGGACGCTCGGAACCTCAGGCGCCTTTGCGGGTGCGACGCTGGACTCTGCGCGGTGCGCGTCGGATCCGCGCATGACCACGAGGAGTAGAAGCCCTAGCAGGGCGACGGCGATAGCCGCCACCAAAGCCCATGGGGGCCGCCGTCTGTGGTCGAATGGAGGGCGGGCGCGTTCGGGAACGCTTGCCGCACCCCGCTGCTGTTGGCGGACGGCATCGAGAACCGTGCTCACGATCCGGCCTGTGGTTGGCTTGCAAGCCGCGGCCCAGGGTAACCGCCCGCGGCCGCGTACAGCAGGATGTCAGTAAAGGGGCCGGCGACGCCGTCCTCATCGAGAAGATGGACGCGTTGGAAACTGGCGACGCCGTGCGCTGTGGCCGCATCGAAGACACCGGAGGGCTCGGTCGTGAGCAAGCCGATGCGCCGCAGGAGCTCCTGCAGGTGCACGACAGCCGGGCCGCGTCCTCCCGCGTGCAGCGACGGTCCCAGTCCCTCGAAATCGCGCCAGAGCACGTACGCGGTTCCGGACCAGTAATGCTCGAACAGATCGGGGCCGACCGCCATCGCGGTGCCGTCAATCGTCAGCACGGCCCGTGTGCCATCCATTCCGGTGAGCGCCGCATAGCGGAGACCGTTGTTGCCGGGCAGACGGAGCACAGTCATAGCCGGCAGGTCGAGCAAGCGCAGCATGCTGCGGTTGCCCGTGAGCGAGAGCGACTGTAACCCGCGGCGCCACGCAATTGCTTCCATATTCAACGGGAGGTGCAGCTCATCAGCCGCCAGGGGACGCTGGCCCCAGGCGGCAAGCACTGCGTCGATGGCGGTGTGCGTACTGGCCGTTGCGTCGAGCGCTGTCAGGCGTCGCGCCAGTTCCTCCTGCGAAACCGGTGGTGCGTGGGCGACCGCGGGCAGGGCGGGTGGAACTCGGGCGGGCGTCGGAGGGTCCGAGCGCGGCGGCGCCTCCGCCGGCGCCGCGGGAACTCGTGCCAGCGCGCCGGGGGGCGGCGCATCGCTGCGTTGGCTTTGCTCAAGCTGTGGAGGTGCGACCGGTGCTGGCGGATTGAGGAAGCGGTCCAGCGGTGGGCCAGCGAAAGCAACCAAGGCGACGCCGATGGAGAGTCCCGCCGCCGCCCATGCGGCTTTGCGTGCTGGTGACAGTGTGCCGGGCAACGGCACCGCCTGGATCTCATGGTACGCACGCGCCACGAACCGGCGGCTGACTCTGGGCTCGCGGGCAACGAACGCCGCCAGCAACGCGCGGTGCGCGACCATGTTGATCAGCCGTGGGACGCCGCCCGAGACGCTGTGCAAGAGGCGCAGCGCCGGGGTTGTGAAGAGGCGCGGAGCCCGGTTGCCGCTGGCCACGGCGACGCGGTGATCAACGTACCCGGCCGTTTCCCGATAGGACAGCGGTCCCAGGTGCCAGCGGAGGGTGATCCGCTGGTTCAGCTGTGCCAGATCCGGGTCCAGCAACAGCTTGCGCAGCTGCGGCTGCCCGACGAGAATGATGCGCAACAGCTTTTGGGTCGCCGTTTCCAGGTTCAGCAACAGGCGGATCTGCTCCAAGAGCTCAATCGAGAGTGCCTGCGCTTCGTCTAGAATGACCACGGTGACGCGGCCCGCCTGATGTTGCGCGAGCAAATACGCGTGCAACTCGTCTACCAACTCGCCCTGCGTCTGGCTGGAGGTCGGGAGTCCGAACTCGCGGCAAATCCTGCACAGGAGCTCGAATGCGGAGACCGGCGGGAGCACGGTGTATGCGGCGGTAACGTTCGTGCCGAGCTCCGCGAGGAAGACTCGCAATAGGGTGGTCTTGCCGGTGCCGACGTCGCCGGTGATGCAGACAAAGCCACTCGATTCGCTAAGGCCAAGCCGCAAATGAGCGAGGGCCTCGGCATGCTTCGGCGAAAGAAACAGATAGCGCGGGTCGGGCGTCAGGCGGAACGGCTCATCCTCGAGTCCAAAGAACTGCTCGTACATGCTCTGCCTACCCCGTGGCAGCAGCGGAACTCAGAGATATCCG
>CAZTDK010000545.1:0-4858 GCA_964611965.1 uncultured Binatia bacterium (SeqCode)
GATCTTGAGCTGGTCATCGCTCGAGCCGGCGCGCGACCAGATCAGCACCGCATACCTCCAACGCATCCATACCGCCGTGGACGCGGCCAAGGCGAACGGCATTTACGTCGTGCTCGACATGCATCAGGACGCCTGGGGCAAGTACATCGCCACGCCGCCCGGAGTCAGTTGCCCGGCGAACCTGGAGCGCGCGGTCGGCTGGGACGGCGCACCGGAATGGGCAACGATCACCGACGGCAAGAGCACCTGCCGCGTACCGGGTGTGCGCGAGCTCTCCGCCGCAGTGAAACAGGCGTTCGCCAACTTCTATACCGACCGCGACGGCATTCAGACGCAGTTGATCGCCGCCTGGGCCGCGGTGGTGCGCGAATTTGCGAGCGAGCCGGCGGTGGCAGGCTACGACCTCATCAACGAACCGCACTTCGGCAACAACCTCCTCAACCCCGCCCCGCAGCTGGCGGCATTCTACACGCGACTCATCCCCGCAATTCGGGCTGCCGAGCAAGCGGCCGGTGGGGCGTCGCACATCGTGTTCTTCGAACCCATCCCCACATGGCCCAGCGGCGGGACCACACCGGCGGCGGACTTTACGGCCGACGACAACATCGTCTTTGCGCCCCATAACTACATTGAGTCACTGACGAGTTTTGGCGCCAGCACCCTCGAGCAAGCCTTCGCGATCGCGGCACACGACGCGGCCGGCTACGGCAGCACCTTCTGGATCGGCGAGTACGGCTGGTTCGGCGATCCGCCGGACAACAAGTCCAAGGTAATCCGCTACGGGCGCGCCGAAGATCAGATGCTGGTGAGTGGCACCTGGTGGCAATGGCATCAAGCCTGCGGCGATCCGCACACCATCGGGATGGACGGCGGACAGCCGCCCGCGGAGCTGATCCATTTCAATCGCACCCTGTGTCCCGGCGACGTCGACGGTGGGCCGGTGCCCGAGTGGGCGGCGGTCCTCTCGCGCCCCTATCCGCGCGCCGCGCCGGGTCGCCTGCTGTCGTTGCAGAGCGACGGTGACGCGACGACGCTGCACCTGACCGGGGTTGCCGAGGGCGCGGCAGCCGACGCCAAGCTCGATCTGTGGGTCCCTGACCGTGGCCACGGCCGTCCAGCCGTTAGCGGGACGGGCGTGGGTGCACTCACGATCATCGATGTCAGCAGCGGCTTCCGCGTACTGGTGGACGTGTCGGGAAACTATGAGGTTGCCGTCGACTTGCGTTAGCACCTGCGGTCGGCTGCGCACTGCCAAGTCCGACAGGCTACTAGGCGGAGCATCGCTCGGACCCGCGGCAGCAGTCGCGCCGGGGCTGCCGCTCAAGCACCATCCCTCCCAGCGTTTTGTGGCGCTCCGGCTCAGTCGCCGGCGCTCAATTCGATCGCTTGAGCCAGATCCGTAGCGCGCCCATCAGACCCAGTATGCCGGTGAGCATGAGCAGGGCCGGCGCCGACAGCGTCGGCGCTTCGTGCGGTACTCCCACCACCACGGCGGGCCCCGTCAGTTCGTTGCAGGTATCGCGGGCCACGATCGTATGCCCGGCGATGAGCGGTGGCGACACGGTGATCACGAAGTGACCGCTGCTGTCGGTGCTGCCGGTCCCGAGCAGGGTGTCGCCACTGCCGCACCCCGTGGGTCCACATTCGAAGATCTCGATGCAGGTGGTGCCGTTCGGCGTGCCAGTGCCCCTGACTTGCGTCGAGCCGGCAGTTGCGCCCCCGGTGATCACCGGGGCAATAGGAGCGGGCGTCAACGTCGGCGTCCGGGTCGCCGTCTGCGATGGGCTCGGTGTTTGCGTCGCTGTGGAGCTCGGGGTCGGGGTGTTGGTGTGCGTCGGCGTCTCCGTCGGGGTCAAGGTCGCAGTTCGTGTGGCGGTGTGCGTCGGAGTGAACGTTGGCGTCGGGGTGTTGGATGCCGTCGACGTCGATGTCTGTGTTGGCGTCTGCGTCGGTGTTGACGTTGGGGTGCGCGTGGAAGTGAACGTCGGGGTCGACGTGACGGTCGGCGTCTCGGTAACCGTTGGCGTGACGGTTGGCGTATTGGTAGGGCCGACGGGCGTATTCGTCTGAGTCGGTGTCCGTGACGGCGTATTCGTCAGCGTGAAGGTCGCGGTCGCGGTATTCGTGGGCGTATTCGTCGGCGTCCGGGTCGAGGTGTTGGTCGGTGTCTGCGTCGGCGTCTGGGTCGGTGTGCGGGTCGGCGTGTTGGTAAAGGTGCCGGTATTCGTCGGCGTATTGGTCGGCGTCTGCGTCGAGGTGTTGGTTGGTGTCTGCGTCGGCGTCTGGGTTGGCGTTCGCGTCGGCGTAAGGGTTACTGTTGGCGTATTGGTATTCGTCGGGGTGTTCGTCGGCGTGTTCGTCGGACCCACGGGCGTGTTCGTCGGACCCACACGCGTGTTCGTCGGAGTCGGGGTCGTGGTGACCGTCGGTGTCCGCGTCGGCGTATTCGTCAGTGTGAAGGTCGAGGTTGGACTATTGGTCAGGGTTGGCGTGAGCGTCGGCGTATTCGTCGGTGTCCGCGTCGCGGTATTGGTCGGCGTATTTGTCAGTGTCAGTGTCGACGTCGGGGTGTTGGTCGGAGTGTTGGTGGCCGTTCCGGTTGGCGTTCGGGTCGGCGTTTGAGTGAGTGACGGCGTGGCCGTCGGGGGCGGGGTTTGCGTCGGCGTGTTCGTCGGTGTGTTGCTCGGGGTCACGGTTGGAGTGGAGCTCGGCGTGTTTGTGGGGGTGATCGTGGGCGTGAGGCTCGGGGTGGCGGTTGGGGCCGTGACGATCACGGTGCCGCTCTGGGGGAGCGTGGTGAGCACCGAATGCCCACCGAAGGTCACATCGCTTTGGCGGGGCGGCGTCAGGTTGAAAGCCAGAGTCGTACCGGCGGTTGTCGTCGTGGGACTGAAGGTGACGACGGCGAGGGTGAAGGTACCGCTCGGGAAGCTCGAAAAAGTGCCCGCGGCAAAATCCAGCGTGCCCAGTGTATTGTTGAACTGGCTCTGAATCGGTACCGGCAGCGAGCTCCCGGCTTGGATGCTGACCACCTGAAGGATCGTGGGGTCGAAGTTCAGGTACGCGGCCGCGCCGTCCACCAATTGCACGCCCGACTGCACCTGAATGGTCACCATGAAGTTCTGGCCGACGGTGGCATTCGATGTGGACGGGGACAGTGCCAGCGTGACCGTGTTTCCCGGGCCCGCCCATGTGGCGTGGGCCTGGAACACCGTGGCCACCACAACGGCCAATCCCATCTGCATCAGCTTGCGCATACGCAACCTCGTCCCCTCATTCGGGCAAAACTACATTGCACGCATTACTGGTGCGCGCAACTGGAAAACCACGATCCGCACGGTGCCACGGGTCTCCGGCCTCCCCGAAGTTCGCCGCCAGCAGGGAGAAGTGTAGGGTGACGCCAGTGATCAACAGGAGCCCAGGCGCGCCGCGGCGGATTCCCCAGCTGCCGTCGCCGTTCTGCGCAAAACCGAGAGAGCTCAACGGGAGCGGGCAATAGCCGCGACGCTCACCGCCGATTCTGGGGCTGCGGCCGGCGTCTCTTGCGCTGCGTTCATCGTTTGGAGAGGGATGCGAAGGCACCGCGCGATCCACCGGCTCAAGAGGCTGGCAGTACGCCGGGCAACCTGATACCCCGGCCTCCATGCCTAACGTCAATGCCAACGGTATCACCATCGAGTACGAGGAGTTCGGCGACCCTAGGGGGCGGCCGCTGTTGCTGATCATGGGACTCGGGGCCCAGATGATCCTCTGGCACGAGGAGTTTTGCCAACAGCTCGCGGAGCGTGGCTACCGTGTGATCCGCTTCGACAACCGCGACGTCGGTAAGTCGACGTGGTTCGATCACCTGGGTGTCCCCGATGTGATGAGTGCGGTTACTGCCGCGTTGGCGCGCCAGCCAGTGGGTGCGCCGTACCTCATCCGGGACATGGCGGCCGATGCCGTCGGTCTGCTCGACGCGCTACACATCGACCAGGCCGACATCGTTGGAGCATCCATGGGTGGAATGATCGCACAAGCGGTGGCCATCGAGTTCCCGTCGCGCCTGCGCACCCTAACGTCGATCATGTCGTCCACCGGGAATCCGAACCTGCCGCCGGCAAGCCCGGGGGCGCTGGCTGTGCTCATGGCACCGCCGCCGAAGACCCGCGCCGAAAGCATCGAGCGCGGCGTGACCGTGTTTAGAGCCATCGGCAGTCCGGGGTTTCCTTTCGATGAAACCGCGATCCGCGAGCGCGCGGAGCGCTCCTACGACCGGGGCTTCAACCCCAACGGCACAGTCCGCCAACTCGTGGCGATCCTGGGTTCAGGCAGCCGTAGCGAAGCGCTACGCTCCGTCGCCACGCCGGCGCTCGTCGTGCATGGCAAGGACGATCCGCTGGTACCGCTCGCGGCGGGGCAGGACACCGCCGCGGCGATTCCCGGTGCCGAGTTGCTGGCCATAGACGGGATGGGCCACGATATGCCGCGCGCCGTCTGGCCGCGCCTCGTCGATGCAATTGGCGCGCTCACCGCTCGCAGCTGATGCCACCTGAACACCCCCCTTTCATGATTCATGCTGTCACTTCCCGTTGACGGTTTGTCCTTGGTCCGATACGGTCCCGAAGATTTTTCCTCTACTTAGGCTCGGATTTGCTTGGGGAAGAACACGATGATGAAGGCTACGAAACGGTTGGCGTTGGCTGTGGTTGTGGCGGCTGGGCTCCTGGAAATGAGGACCCGCGTAGCGTCGGCTGCTCCGGCACCAGATGCGAACAGCGTGCTTATTCTGGCCGACACTGTCGTGGGTGGCTCGACAAGCCTCGAAGCAATCACGGCGGCGGGACTGGGGTTTACGGTCGACGTGGCCACGGCGGCT
>CAZTDK010000546.1:0-4848 GCA_964611965.1 uncultured Binatia bacterium (SeqCode)
GCGTAAAACGTGTCCAGGTCGGGTAGAAACTCAAAATCCGGCGGCGTACCGCGTGGGACGGCTTCAACTTCGAGCTGGCTGCCACAGCCCGGACAATAGTATTCGCGGATCTGCACCCACGAGGGGTCCGGCTGCTGCGTGCCCTGATAGACTGCGTCGAGGGCTGCGGCCGAATCGCGGACGTGAATCAGCGCGGACAGTTTCCAATTCACCCGGTAATCGCCGAGCTCGTGACCGCAGCGGCACTTCACGATGCGTTCGGAACCTTTCTGCACGATAAACAGGGCAGGGGTCAGCGGCAACAGAATACGCTCCGGCCAACTGACGCGGCGTTGCAGGATATCGAGCCACTTCACGAAACGCTCGACATCCTTGGCGTCCTTCATGATTTCCTGCACCCGCGGCCACGGCAGCTTGCCGTCGACCAACTGCTCTATTTCACGGACATCGTATTCCGGCATTGTCTGGCTCTCCTGAACAGCGGCTAGGCGGCTAGGCGGTTAGCGGTTAGGGCAAGATGAGATCCGTTAACCGCCCGCGTAACCGCCTTCCATCGGTTTCTCCTAGAAGATGAAGTCCGCCGGCAGCTGCCAGAACGTGCGGATCTCCTGGCCGTAGTCGGGGGACAGCTCCATTGAGCCGCGCCACATGTCGAGCACGGCGCTGGCCATGTTCTCCCTGGCCTGGATGCGCTCGCGCTCCTGCTTCCACCATTCACGGAACGGAATACCGCGCGCTTTGCGGGCCTGCCGGATTTCCTCGCGCTTGCGCGCAGTGGCCGCCTCGTCGACCGTCCATGCGTTGGTCTGCGCGTCGCGCTGCGCAACGACGCCGTGGACATTGGCGGCCACCCATTCTCGTGTCCACCCGGCATCGAGATCCGCCTTGACCTGCGCCGGATCGCGCTCGATCGGATCGCCGAGCGCCTGGGCGCCGGAGATCGGGTGGATGATGAGGTCGTACTCGTGCAACTGATGCGGCGTGACGAATGGCGCGACGGCGTTGGTTTCCAGAATCTGCGCGGTGATGTTCTTGGCGATGGTCGGGTCTGTCGGCGCGCCACGCTCGTGCACCAGCGGCTTCTGCGCGTCGATGAGCTCCTTCATGTTCGTGCCGCTGGCGTAGCTGGCGCGGTCCGGCCACGTCGGGTAAGCGCCGAACATGCCGTGATTGGCGGTAATCTTACTGCGCATGCCGGCGCAGCCGCACTGGTACTCGATCCCCGGCGTGTTCTTGACCATCCACACGGCGGTGTGGCCCAAGCCGCCGCGGAACTTTCCGTATCCCCCGGAGTCGGGTTCGATGTTGCGGCCCAGAAACAGGATTGGATAGTACAGCTCGGTGACCTCGGCGTTGCCGAAATCGGCGTTCGGTGTGTAGATGCACCACGCGGCGTTCTCGCCGTCCGCCATGCCGCGCGCCGGGCTGCCGTTGCTGGCTTGCTCGAGCGTCAGGCCGGCGACGAACATGCCGTGCTGGTTGATGCCGGAAAACTCGGCGGTCATCGTGGTCGCCGCGCCGGCTGCCACCTCTTCAATGAACCCACGGCTGAAGTAGAGCCTTCCAAAAGTCTCGTAGAATGAGCTGAGCCACATGACCACCGGCGCCCACGAGACACCGGAGGAGGCGTAGTAGTTGACCGGAAACGGATTGGCCCACGAGCCGGCGGGCGGCATCTCGAACTCCCAGGTGGCCACCGGGCCCCAGTTGAACATGTCGAAGCCGACCATGTGCGAATAGCCGTTCAGCATGGCCGACGGGATGGCGCTTGGGTGAATGTTCTCCCCGAACGGTACCCAGCGGCTGGCGCCGCGCATCGAGACATGCAGCTTGGCGTCACCGTCAATCAAGACTTCCAGCGGCAGATTGAACAGGCAGTCGACGTTCTGATGCGGCAGGATCACCCGCTTGCCGGCCATTGCCAGGTCCTTGAAGTTGGACTTGCGAATGCGGCCGGGGACGGTTTGCATGCGCACCCGCGCGGCCGCATAGCGCCGGCTGTCCTCGATGTACTCGCGGCACACGTCTTTGAAGTAATCCAGTCCGTACTTCTCGATCAGGCGAATCACGCGCTCGCGAATGGTGATGCAGCCGGCCAGGCGGCCACGGGCGTCGCCCATGACCCAATCCGGGACGCGGGTGCGCGAGTGGATGCGCATCTCGTACCATGGATAGTAGCGGTCGGCTGCGCCCACACGTTCCATGGAGACCGGCACCCCGTCGGAGAAGCAGTCGGGATTCAAGAAGCCGATCGAGCCGGGAGTGACGGCGCCACCGTCCATGACATGGCTGACGGCGCTTGCCCAGGCGACGAGCTCGCCTTTGTAGAAGATCGGGATGGCGCCGTCGAAGTCGACGGAGTGGATACCGCCGTAGTGCGGATCGTTGTTTTCGTAGACGTCCCCGGGATTGATGCCGGGGTATTCTTCGTAATCCATTTCAATGAGCTGGCGGATGAACGTCGACAGGACACCGGGATGTGCGGTGATGCCCTTCGACGCGCAGACCGCTTCGCCGGTGGGCAGATGCAACGCCCACAACGCGTCGCCACCTTCGGCGGCGATCGGCGACGCGGACACTTTGCAGCCGACCTCCCAGGCCGCGTCCATGGTGTTGAGCAGGATGTGCCATACGGCTTCATAGGTTCCCGGATCGGCCTGCTTGCGCGGCAGCGTCCGCAGCCCGAACAGGCACCCGGTGTCTCGAAAGAGACGGTCGTTCTCGGCCAGCAGCGGTTTGATGCGCTGAGCCGGCTGCGGCGCGCGTGCCGACGCCGATGCCAATCGCTTGCCGCTCATCGCTTCTTCCCTCCTTGTGTCAGCCAGTAGACGTTGTGCGCGTCGATCTTCAAGCGCCAGTCGGGCGGGACGAACAGCGTGGTGGTCGGCGCTTCGATGACGGCGAGACCGGTGAGCTCGTTCCCCGGACGCAGCGCGTCCATCTCATAGATGCGCGCGTCGTGCCACTGGCCGTTCTGGAACACACGGCGCATGGCCTTGAGGGCTTTCTTTGCCGGGCGTTTTCCTTCGAGATCGTACTTGACGATTTGCGGCTTGAGCGTGGCCACCTGCGCGACCACCGCGACCTCAGTCGCCAGGTACGTTGGCATCGGCGGCTTGCCGGCCAGGGTGAACATCTTGGCGAAGATGTCTTCGAAGCGCGCCACCAGCTTGTCGACGTCGTCCGGTGTCTCGAGCTGCGGCACCGGCGACTCGACTTCGACATCTTCGAGCTGGCCGTAGTAGCGAATGTAGGCGATCTGCCGCAGGGTGATCTGGTCGCGCGTGAACCCTTCGCTGAGCAGCTCCCGCAGCAGCTCGGTTTCGAGCTCATGCCACGCCGCGCCGATGATGCCTGCGGCTTGCATCTTCGCGTTGGCGTCGGCGCCCGGCGGCACCATCGCGGACACGCTCTTGTGCCGGCGGTGCGCGTAGTCCATGCACGCGCCACCCCAGGCGGAAAACGCCGCGGCGTGCGGCGCCGTCGCCACGCCTTTCCACGGATACTCGGCGGCGTAGCCACACAGGTGCATGGGGCCGGCGCCCCCGTAGCCGAGGAGAACGTAATCGCGGATGTCGTACCCGAGCATGAGGGAGCGCACGAGATGCTCGCGCATCATGATGTTGATGAGCTTGACGCACTGTTCCGCCGCGACGTACGGGTCCAGGCACAGCGGGCCGGCAACCTTCTCTGTGAACACCCGCAGCGACTTGTCCTTGTTCACCTTCACCCGGCCGCCGAGGTAGTACTCCGGGTTGATGACGCCGAGGAGCATGTCGCAATCGCCGATCGTTGGCGTCTCGTTGCCGGTTTCTTGGAACACCGGGCCCGGCGTGCCGCCGGCGCTGTCGGGGCCGAGCTTGATGCGCTTGGTGGTCGGATCGATGCGGATGTAGGTGCCGGTGCCGGCGCCGATCGAACGGATGTCGAGCATCGGCACATTGACGTACATCTGCATGAATGGTGGTTCGCGGTCCATCGGCAGGATGCCGGCGGTGATCGCGCCGGCGTCGAAGCTGGTGCCGCCCATGTCGGAGCAGACGATGTTGTCGATGCCGAGCCCCTGGCCCATATAATGGGCGCCCATCAAGCCGCCGACCGGGCCGGACATCATGGTTTCGAAGAGGCGCGGATAGCGGATATTGGTGACGCCGCCGTAGCACAGCACCGTCTTCAGCGACCGGCTGTAGCCGTAGTCCGCCAGCTTCGATTCGACGGTGAGGAATTGGCGGCGTGCGGGCTGCGTGGCGTAGGCCTGGACGACCGTGGCGTTGGCGCGTGAGATCTCGCGTTGCACGGGCGCCACCTGGCTGGAGACCGCCAGGTACACGTCGCGCCCCGACGCTTTGATGAGTTCGTCGGCGATCTGCTGCGCGCGTACCTCGTGGGCCGGGTTGACGAATGAGTAAAGGAAGACGATCGCCAGCGCTTCGACGCCGGCGTCGAGCAGCTCACGCACCCCTTGGCGAACCTCATGTTCGTAGATCGGAATGACGGGCGTGCCGAACATATCGATGCGCTCGGTGACGCCGCGCGTCAGCGCGCGCGGCACCAGCGGCGGCCCATGTTTGCGGTACTGCATGTGCGTGATTTCGGACCAGTCGAGGCCGATGAAGCTCTGCTTGCCGCGGCCCTGGACGATGATGTCCTCGAAGCCGCGCGTTACCAGCAGGCCGGTCTTGAGTCCGTCGAGGTTGATCAACGTGTTGAGCATGGCCGTGCCGGTGTAGATGGCGGTTTCGACCTGCGGGCCGAAGGCGCGGCCATTGGCTTCCAAGGACATGTCCCAGTACGTCAGGGCATCGGCCAGAGATTCCATATAGCCAATGCTCTCGTCGTAGCGGGTAG
>CAZTDK010000547.1:0-4831 GCA_964611965.1 uncultured Binatia bacterium (SeqCode)
ATGTCGTCGTTGCGCAGCGGCTCGACGCCACAACACTGTCGTTGGTGATCGCGGGCCGGCAGTATCGCGTCGACCTGGCGCGCCGCGGGCCCGAGCGTTTGGTGGCGGTTGATGGCGAGGTCTACGCATTCACGCCGGAGACCGGTGGTGCGGCACATTCGGTGGCAAACGTGGCCGCGCCGGAGGTCGTCGCGCCGATGCCCGGCAAAGTGTTGCAGGTGGTGGCGCATGCGGGTGACCACGTTGCCGCCGGCGACACGCTGCTCATCCTCGAAGCCATGAAGATGGAAACGCGATTGACCGCGGAAACGGCGGCAACCGTGACGGAGGTACGCGTAGCCGCCGGCGACATGGTCAACGGTGGGCAGGTGTTGGTGGTGTTGGCGTTCGACGCCGAAGCGGCGTAGCGGCGTGGGGGCGTGGGGCCTCCAGGGAGAAAGAGTCCTCGCCGCGCGCCGCCTGAAGCTCAGCCCACAAACATCACCCCTTAAGGCCTCACGCCCACGCGACAGCCTTGACGTGTGGCATTGGCCTTTAACGCAGGCGGTCATCGGGCGCTTGACAAATACGGTGAGCGCCGTAAGGTTCGCGTCGTCGGCCGTGCGGGGTAACGGTACGAAAGCCACGCAAACAAACACGGGGCGAACACTAAGCAACGTCACACGTGCGTCGTTGATGCGCGATCGTGTGGAGGTTGGGCGGCGCGTTGCGGCGCGCGCACCGGCGGCGTTCGTCCTGCTCCTTGCGTGCGCGGCCTTCGGCACCGTCCTCGAGTTGCTCCGTTTTCCGGAGCGCCAGGTCTGGATATTGTCGGCCGACACGACCTACCTGGTGGTCGCGGTGAGCACGCTTATCCTGCTGCGCGCTTTCCCACAGCGCAGCGTCGCGATCGGCATCGTGGCGGTGAACCTGCTCGGCCTGATTCTGAATGCGTATCACGTGGTCGTCGGCGCCCAGGTTGCCATGTGTATCTGGACGCTCACCGCGCTGCTGGCCTCCTCTGCGTTGTTCCTGGGCTGGGGATGGCGCGCGCAGCTCCTGGCATCGATGGGGACATTGACCGGATACGCATCGCTGCTGCACGGCGACCATTCCGCCGTGCTCGCGTGGGTCGCGGGCGGCGTGTACCTCGGCTGGGTCGTGGGGCTGAGCGCGTTGGGAGCCGAGCTGATCGACCGCTATCTGTCCACCCAATTCGAGCTGGCCAGCGCCCTGTCTGAACGCGAGAGCCGGCTGCAGAGTTACTTCGATCTCTCCCTGGTGGGTATGGCAATCCTGTCGCACGATCAGATCCTCCTGGAAGTGAACGAGGAACTGTGCCGCATTCTCGGTCGCCGCTCCGAGGAGATCCTGCACACGTCATGGCTCGATCTCATTCCGGCCGCTGATCGGACAGTGGACCGCGCACAGTTCGCCGGCGCGCACAACGGCGAGCAACCGGCGGCATGTCGCGAGGGCGAGTTGCTCCGGCGGGAGGGGGCGCCGATTCATGCCAGCATCTCCGTGCGCGCACTGCCCGGACCACGTGGCCGCACCGATCATTTCATCGTCGTCGTGCAGGACATGAGCGAGCAGCTCCGGGCGGAACGCGAGCGTGAGGAGGCGCACGCCCGCGAGCGCGCCGCGCGCCGCGACGCCGAGGCCGCGAGCCAGGCGAAGGACGAGTTTCTGGCCATGGCATCGCATGAGCTCCGCACGCCGCTCACGCCGATCCTCGCGTGGGCACCGATGATCCGCACCGGCCGTCTCGACGCCGACGAGCAGCGCAGCGCCCTCGATGCCATCGAGCGCAACGGCCGCAGCTTGGTGCAGCTGATCGACGATCTCCTCGACGTCTCGCGGATCGTCTCGGGGAAACTGCGGCTCACGGTGCGTCCAACCGAGCTGGGACCGATTGTCCAGGCGGCGGTTGAGTCGATGCGCCCGGCTGCCGACGCCAGGGGCGTGGGACTGGAGGTGCGGCTCCCGACAGAGCAGGTGGAAGTCTCGGGCGATCCCGATCGCCTGCAGCAGGTGGTCTGGAACCTGGTCTCCAACGCGATCAAGTTCACTGAACCCTGCGGCCGAGTGGAAGTGGACGTCGTACGCGAGGGAGGATTCGTCACCATACGGGTACGCGACAACGGCCGCGGCATCAGTCCTGAGCTCTTGCCTCACGTGTTTGAGCGCTTCTGGCAGGCCGACGCGACGACGACACGACGGTACGGCGGCCTCGGCCTCGGGCTCGCCATCGTGCGCCATCTGGTCGAGGTGCACGGCGGCAGCGTCGCCGTCGAAAGCGCCGGGCCGGGACACGGAGCAATGTTCAGTGTCCGCCTGCCCGCCGTTGCCGCATCGTCGCGTATCCTCGAGCACCCGGCGGGTGCCGACTTCGCGCCACGCGTGCTGGACGGCATCCGCGTGCTCGTCGTGGACGACGAAGCGGATGCACAGGAGGTCACGCGCCGAGTGCTGGAGCTATCCGGTGTCGAGGTGCGGACCGCCGGCAACACCCGCGACGCGCTCGCGATCCTGGAGGGCTGGGTGCCCACCGTGCTGGTCTCCGATATCGCCATGCCGGATGAGGACGGCTACGCGTTGATTCGTCGCTTGCGCGGGCGTGAGGCAGCTGGCGGTGGCCACCTCCAGGCAATCGCCTTCACCGCGCTGGCGCGGGCGGAAGACCGCTCGCGTGTCCTCGCCGCGGGATTCGACGGTTACGTGACCAAGCCCGTCGATCCGGTGGAGCTCATCGACGCCGTCGCGGCAGCTGCCGTGGGGCCGGAGGGGACTGGCTCGCGGGTGTAAGGCGGACCGTGTCCATAACGTGTGACGGGCGCCGGCCGCGATGCTTGCTACGTCGCAAGATCCCCCGCGCTTCGGCGCGGCTCATATCGCCAGGCTGCATTGCCAGAAACAGGGTGAGCGCCGCTTCTCCGAGGTGCGCGGCTTGGATGATGCGCTCGCCCGGCGTTCCCTGAAAGTGTTTGGCCGCTTCGCTGTCCAGGTCGCGTGGGACGAGCCGGCTCATAGCTCTGCTTATACCTGTCGACGTGGCGGGGGCAAAACAGCAACACCGATTGCGTCACGTGGCTCACGCTTGCTACGAGGTACGATCGTCCATGACTGCTCCCGCCTTGCCGCTTGCCGGCATCCGTATTCTCGATCTCGGCACGCGTATCGCCGCACCGTTTGCGGCGACGCTGCTCGCCGATTTCGGTGCCGAGGTGATCAAGGTCGAGCTGCCGAAGACCGGTGATTTCATGCGCGGCATCGGCCCGTTCGTCGACGGCTATTCGCTGTGGTGGGCAGTCGAGGGTCGGGGCAAGAAATCGATCACCCTCGATCTGCGCAAGCCCAAGGGCCAGGATCTGTTGAAGCGCTTGATCGCGGTGAGCGACGTTGCCGTCGAGAATTTCCAGCCGGGGACGCTCGAGGCGTGGGGGCTCGGCTACGAGACGCTGCGCGCGCTCAATCCGGGGCTGATCCTTACGCGCGCCTCGGTGTACGGGCAGAGCGGTCCGTACCGCGACCGCCCCGGCCTCGATCGGAACGGCATCGGCTTCGGTGGCTTGTTGTACCTCACCGGCTATCCCGATCGCCCGCCGGTACGGCCCGGGGTGATCATCTCCGACTACCTCACCGGCGTGTTCAATGCGTTCGCCATCATGATGACGCTGTATCACCGCGACGTGCACCGCGGCGGCGGCCAGTGGGTCGACCTGACGTTGTACGAATCGATCTTCCGGATTCTCGAGCACACGGTGGCGACGCACGATCGCTTGGGTGTCGTGCGCCAGCGCGAGGGCAATCGGCTGCGCAACTCGGCGCCACTGGACAACTGGGAGACCAAGGACGGGCAGTTCATCTGCATCGTCGCCGCCGGCGACGGCCTGTTCCCGCGGCTGGCGCGGGCGATGGGACGCGAGGACCTGCTGCGCGACCCGCGTTTCGCGTCCTTGACGGCGCGCGTCGCGCACGCGGACGAAATCAATGCGATCGTCGCCGACTGGGTAAAGCAGCACGACGCCACCGAGCTCGAAGCGGTGCTGGTCGCGGCCGAGGTGCCGGTGACCCGGGCGCACTCGATCGCCGACATCGCTGCCGACCCGCACTACGCGGCACGCAACGACATCGTGGAGGTCGACGATCCGACCATCGGGCCGCTCCGCATGCAGGCCGTCTATCCACGCCTGTCGGAGACGCCGGGCCGCATTCAGCGCGGTGCGCCGAAGCTCGGCGCACACAACCGGGAAGTATATGGTGGAGTGCTGGGGTTGAGTGATGCGGAGATAGCGGAGTTGGAGGGCGAGGGGGTCATTTGAACATTGCGGGTCGCCGCGCCGGCGCAATGTGCGCCGCGACCGGATCGACAAGCTTGCCGACTAGGCGTGCGCCGGGGTGCATTGCTGCTGCATCATCGACCCGCAACTGCGCGGCCTCGCAGTGTATGAACTTGGGAAAGATCGGCGGTATGCCGAGCCGCTCAGCGCCAGCGACGGCCGGGTGCGTATCCCCGGCTGCCCAGGTCTCGTGCTCGATCTCAACGCGCTATGGGGTGAAGTTGACGCAGCCGAGCGCGCTCACACGCGGACGACCCGCCGCCACTAACCCAGCCCCAAGAGATTGCTCCCACCGCAATGGCACCGAGGCAAGGAAGATCTCGCGAGCTGCCCCCCTTCGCACAGCGAATGGTAGAATTGCTCGACGCGAACGACAGGAGGTACACGTACAGAGAGGTTGCGGAAGGCCTTGGGAAACGACGTGAGAAATACGGCCAGGCAGTAGGCAGCGCGATGCGCGCTATCCACGACCGTGGCCTCCACCAATATTGCCCACGCGTGGTGGACGA
>CAZTDK010000548.1:0-4830 GCA_964611965.1 uncultured Binatia bacterium (SeqCode)
GCCGGCTGGTTCGCGGCCATCACGGCAACGTGGTCACCGGCCCCAAGCCCGCGCTGCACCAGCCAGGCGGCCAGGCGCTCGACCGCGACGAAGAGGTCGCCATAGCTTGTCTGCGTGGCGCCGAAGTACAGTCCCCCCTGCGCGCCGCGGCGCCGCGCCTGCAAACGAAGGTATTCTGGAGACGTCGGAAGCAAGAGCGGCATGTCTTCCTTTACGTTTCACAGTGTTCCGCTTCACGCATCGCGCCTCACGGCTCGTGCAGCGATACAAACACCGTCCGACCAGCCTCGATCCTTCTGATCACCAGCCAATCCCCCTTGTAGGCCTTGTGGTCGTAGGGGCCGAGGCTCATGTGCGTGCGCGCGCCGCCGTTGACAGCCGGCAGCATACGGATCTTTTCCAGGCCTTCCTTCAATCCCTGTGGGGTCAGCAGGTTGGCGCGCGCGATGCCCTCGGAAATCAGGCGAGCCGTGTCGTAGCTCAGTGCGGTCACGGTATGATCGCGTCGCTTGCCAAGATGCGCGGCGACGCGATCGAGCACAGGCTGGAGGCGCGGATTGTCCTCGCACATTTGATCGATGCCGTACCAGCCCTCCAACGCCGCCATCCATTCGGGCTTGGCGTAGCAAAACTGGAATGCCGTCGTCATGATCCGTGGCGGATTCCAGTCGAGGTTCTTGAACATCGGTGCCATGAGAATGGTGGGGTAGCCATAGCCCAGGTAGGCCAGGCAATCCGGCTTCTGGTCGCGGATCTTGCGCAGCACGGCTTCGAGGTCGTCGGGCACCTGCGTGGTGTAGGCTTCGATCAAGACATCGAGCCCCTCGCGGGCGGTGTAGTAGCGGAAGTTCGAGGCGTACTCGATGCCGCCCGGGCTGATCTCGTGGATCATGCCGACGGTGCGGTAGCCGCTGCGGCGGATCCAGGTTGCCATCAGCGCCGCTTCTTCGGCGAGACCGCCATTGCCGAGATTGAAGCAGTAGTCGCCGAAGTAGCGATCGGTGCCGGTCCAGGTGACCGCCGGGACGCCAAGCTCATTGATCACCGGAGCGAGCGCCAGCGAATTATCCGTGATCAGCGGCCCGATGGTGCACAGCACGCCCTGGCTCACGAGCTCGCGATAGCCGTCGATGCTGTTCTTGGCTTCGAGGCGTGGCAGGCCAATCGCCTCCTTGACGATCAGCTCGACCGGCCGTGTGATGATACCGGCTTCGAAAGCCTCGTCGAAGCCGAAGCGTAAGGTTGCGAGAAAGTCGTCCTTCGTGCCCATGTCGAGATCGATGAGGACACCGATCTTGACCGGCGCGAAGGGGAGACCGTGTGGCGTTTTTCGTAGCGCGGTCATTCTGCCTCTCCCGTCACTCTTCCAGGCGCTCTGCATGGCCGGCGCGTTCGAAGCGCCGGCGCAAGTCCGCGAGATCCTCCGCGGTGAAGCGGCGAAACTCGCTGGCTCCACGCGGGCGCCAGTAGACCGGATCGGCGATGCGGTCGACCAGGAATTTTTCCCGCCGCAAGACGCGCTTGAGCACTTTGTTGGTGTGCGTCGTTGCCAGCTCGCGGGCGACGCGCACGAAGGTTGGCCGCCAACGCGGGGCGAGGTCCGGTTGGTTATCAATGAACGCGGCGAAGGCGGTGGGCGCGAATTCGGCGTCGCGCTGCAGCTTGAGGGTGACCATCACCTGATCACCAGCCTCGGGATCGGGCACCGCGTAGACGCTGGCCAGCAAGGCATTGGGAAAGCGCGCCACGATGTCTTCGATGGGCCGCCCGAGGAAATTTTCGCCGCCGACCCGCAACCACTCGGCATCGCGGCCGGCGAAGTAAACGAAGCCGTCGGCGTCGGTGTACCCCAGATCGCCGGTGTAGAACCAACCGTTGCGTGTCCGTTGTCGCGTCGACTCTTCGTCCTTGTAGTAGCCTTCGAACAAGAACGCGCCACCGGTATTGACGATCTCGCCGACGGCCGCCTCGGCGTTGAGCAGGCGTCCATGCGCGTCGAAGCGTCCCGGCGGGCACTCCTCCCCCTGCTCGTTGAGGATCTTGACCCCGGCGGCGCGGCCGAGACTGCGTGCCGGGTCGGTCTTGTCGCGCGCGAAGCCGACGCCGACCTCACTGGCCCCATAGCCATCGATGACCTCGCAGCCGAAGCGCTGGGAAAACGCCTCGATGTACTGGCGCGGCGCCTCGTTGCCGTAGGCCAGACGTAACGGGTTGTCGGCATCGTCGGGGCGCGCCGGGGTGTCCATGATGTAGGCGAACGGCGAGCCGACGTAGTTGAACAACGTCGCGTGGTAGCGGCGCACATCGCTGAGAAAACTGGTCTTGCTGAAGCGGCGTGCCAGAGCGATGCAACCGCCCGCCGAGAGGGCCGGGATGAGCGCCAGGACCTGCGCGTTGGCGTGAAACAACGGCATGGCGCCGTAGACACAGTCGTCGGGTTGGAACTGACACATGTGCACCGACGCCCCCCAACCCAACAGCATCAGTCGCCCGTGACTGTTGAGCACGCCCTTCGGCGCCTTCGTGGTTCCCGACGTGAAGATGATCATCAGCAGATCGGTCGACTCCACGGCGATCTCCGGATCATCGATCGACACGCTGGTCAAGGCATCGTCGAGTCGCAACCAGGTCGGCGCCGGCAACGTTGCTGGGGCGTCGGTGACCAGGACGCTAAGGCGCGCGCTCGGAGCGGCGTCCAGCGCCTCGCGGAGCTGATGGGCGTAACGCTCTTCGACGACGGCCAATTGGCAGTCAGCGTAGACAACGTCGCGCGCCAGGAAGGCGCCCGTGCGTGTCGGATTCAATCCCACCAGCGTGGCGCCCGCGAGCGCGCAGCCTAACTCGGCAAAGACGAACGCCGGGAGGTTGTCCATCAGCACACCGACATGAAACGGCCGCTCCGGGTCGCGCAGTTTCAGGAACAAGTTGGCGAAGCGGCAGGCCTCGCGATAGGCGTCCGCAAACGTCCAGCTGTCATCCTCGAAGCGCAGGAAGACACGCGCGCCGCACTCGGCAACGCGTGCCCGCAGCGCCGCCGCCACCGTCGGCGCCGGGCCACTGCTGGGGAAATGGATGCTGGATGGATCCATGGGAGCGAATCGTCTCCTGTTGAGGGCTGGGCTTCGGATACCAGTGGGTCGCGCGTGCTGTCAATGTTGTGTGCCGCACTTGTGTGGCGCACTTGTGTGGCGCAGCCTTGCGGGTGCGTAGTCGCTCCTGGTATCAGTCGGCGCCAATGCTGTACCTGCACGAAATCATCGACATCATCGGTGACGGTCAGCGCGCCTATCTCGACAGCGTCGGCGAACGCGCGGCGCATTCGGAACGTGAAGGCATCTCGCGTCTGATGGGCAGCTGGCAGGTAGTCGGCAGCACCAACCGTTGGCCACGCGTGGTGAACTTGTGGGAGATGGACGGCTGGGAGCATTGGGCGGCATCGCTCGAACGTCAGTTCTTACCCGAGAGACAAGATCCGCAGTTGGCTCCATGGTGGAAGCAGGCGACACAATGGCGGAGCGGCGGCTTTGATCGGATCCTCGAGTCGACGCCCTACTCGCCGAGCCGCGACCAGCTCCGCCGCAGCGGATTGAAGGCATGGGTGTGCGCGCACACCATCGTTCGGCTCCATCCGGGACAGCGCGCCGCGTATCTTCGGGATGTGGGGGAGACGTTGCGCTCGC
The DNA here is from genome assembly GCA_964611965.1 of uncultured Binatia bacterium (SeqCode). Lineage (GTDB taxonomy): Bacteria > Desulfobacterota > Binatia > HRBIN30 > HRBIN30 > CAZTDK01. Next base: position 3,681 of record CAZTDK010000548.1, read on the forward strand.
TCATGGAGACCCGTGGCTTGCAGCTGCTGGGTGCCTACGCGATGCCGATGCGCAGCGATGAAGCGCTGATGATCTGGGCCGCAACCGACTTTCGGCAGCTCTGCGCCGTGTACAGCGATCTATCCAAGAACTCGGCCCTAAAGCAGTGGACGGCGCACGTGACGCCGATGCAGCGGGAGCTCGAGACGATGTGGCTGGTGCCGAGCACACACTGCTTCTTTCATCCCGGAACCGGCGAGTAGGATGGCGAAGAAAAGGCAGCCGCGCGTCACCTGGGCCGATCGCGCCTTGGCGTACCTGGATGGGGACGACCCGGCGACCGAGCTATCGAAGGTGCGCGCGTTTCAGTGGATCTTCGTGCTGATCGTTTGTAGCGAGTATTGGGCCCGAGCGACCCCCAAGTCGAACGACTTGGGCCTCAACTATTGGGTTGCGCTGTCCCTCATCTCGGCCCTGGGTGCGGCGACGTTCTTGCGTCGGTGGGGCCGACTGGCTTTTGTCGGATTGGCAATCGCCCAGACCGTCCGCATCTGGAATGACTTCCCCGGGGGCGGCAATCACAGCTACTTGGAGCTGCTTCTGTGCCTCGTCTGCGCCTTCTTGGATGTTGCCAAGTCGCAGGAGCGCGCCTTGTTTTTGAGAACGGTGCGCTGGATGACGTGTGTGGTGTTCTTTTTCGCGGGCGTCCAGAAGCTGGTCCACGGTTACTACTTTCGGGGCGAGTTGCTGGCATATTCGATTGGCATCGAGGCGTTCAAGCCGGTCCTGGAGCTGCTTCTCCCACACGACGACTATGTGCGGCTGAGCCACTACCATCTCAAAGCGGGGGACGGTCCCTACCTGGTTTCGAGCGCGCTCATCCTCGCCTTGTCCAACGCGACCTACCTCTTTGAGATGGGCTTGGTCCCCCTGCTGGTGTGGCGTCGCACGCGGCAGTTCGCCGTGGTGAGCGGACTGTTGTTTTTGTTCGGCATCGAGATGGCGGCCCGTGAGTTCTTCTTCGGCCTGATCTACATCAACATGCTGCTGCTGTTCATCGAGCGCGACGTCAACCGCCGACTGGTGGGTGTCTTTGCCGCGGTCCTGGCCTGCATGCTCCTGGTCCGGTTCAAAGTTCTGCCGGAGGTCATCTTCTATTGACCTACACGGC
>CAZTDK010000549.1:0-4828 GCA_964611965.1 uncultured Binatia bacterium (SeqCode)
GGCCGCAGCTTGCATTGCCGTGGGTGGCGTGGATACAAACCGCTCGACCATGCACGTATCGAGCCTCGAGCCACGGATCAGCCCTCACCCCGGCGCTCTCCCAAAGGGTGAGAGAGAAGCATCATGAAGTGTCCCTTCTGCCATGCCGACGAGGACAAGGTCATCGACTCGCGCTCTAGCAAGGATGGCGGGATCATCCGGCGGCGGCGTGAGTGTCTGAAGTGCGAGCGCCGCTTCACGACGTACGAGCGTGTCGAGGAGATGCTGCCGATGCTGGTGAAAAAGGACGGGCGGCGCGAGGTGTACGACCGGCTCAAGGTCATCGGCGGTCTGAAGAAGGCGTGTGAGAAGCGGCCGGTGAGCACCACGGCGATCGAGCAGACGGCCGACCGCATCGAGCAGATGCTGCAAGAGCGCGGCGAGAAGGAAGTGCCGAGCTCCGTCGTCGGCGAGGCGGTGATGCGCGAGCTGCACAAGCTCGATCAAGTTGCGTATGTCCGCTTCGCGTCGGTGTACCGCGAGTTCAAGGACGTCAACGAGTTCATGCGAGAGCTGCAGTACCTGATGAAAGAGCGCAGCGGCGGCCCCAAGCGCGCCGCGCGCAAGTAAGCGCCGCCCCGACCGGTAGGATTCGGCAACATGCAGCGACCCAAGCCTGTCCTGAGCCCCGTCGAAGGAGGGGAGCGGGGCATAGAAGGGCCGCCGCGTGCCCGCCCGGATGACGCGCGCTTCATGCGCATGGCATTGCGCCTCGGCCGGCGCGGCCTGGGGCGTACGAGCCCGAACCCTCCGGTTGGCGCGGTGGTGGTGGCACGGGGAACGGTGGTGGGCCGTGGCTTCCACCGCAAAGCCGGCGCGGCGCACGGGGAAGCCGCCGCGCTGCAGGCGGCTGGTGCGCGCGCACGCGGGGCCACGCTGTACGTGACCCTGGAGCCGTGCGCGCACCACGGCCGTACGCCGCCATGCACCGCCGCGGTCATTGCCGCAGGCGTGCGCCGCGTGGTCATCGGCACACGCGACCCCAACCCGCGCGTGCCCGGCAATGGTTTGCGCAAGCTGCGCGCCGCCGGCATCGCCGTAACCAGTGGCGTGTTGCAGACCGAGTGCGACGCGCTGATCGCGGCGTTCCGCAAGCATGTGACGACCGGCCGACCGTTCGTGACGCTGAAGTTGGCCGCCTCGCTCGACGGCCGCATCGCCACCGTGAGTGGCGACGCACGCTGGATTACCGGCGCGGACAGCCGGCGCTACGGGCACCGCCTGCGGGCCGAGCATGACGCGATTCTGGTCGGCGCGGAGACCATCATTCACGACGACCCCGAGCTCACGTGCCGCGTGCGCGGCGGCCGCCATCCATTGCGGGTGATCCTCGACGGCCGGCTGCGTATCCCGCTGCGGGCCCGGGTGCTGACAAAGGACGCGCCAGCCGCTACGTTGGTGCTCACCGCGCGGCCCGCGTCTGCAAAAAAGGTTCGGCAAGTGCGGGAGCGCGGGATCGAGGTCGTAAGCCTGGCGGCCAAGACCGGGCGCATTCCGATCGCACGGGTCATGCAGGAGCTGGGAGAGCGGAACATCATGTCGGTACTCATCGAAGGCGGCGCCACGGTCGCTGCGGCGGCCCTGGCTGCCGGTGTGGTCGATCGCCTGCTGGTCTTCTTCGCACCGAAGCTGATCGGTGGCGACGGCCGCTCGATGTTGACGACGCTCGGTGTGCGCCGTATGCGGGACGCACTGGCACTCGGGCCGCTGCGCGTGAAGCGCTTTGCGCACGACATCCTGGTTGCTACACAGAGCAGTGAGCTATGACCGCAACCCCGATTGATCGCGCTTTGGAGGACCTCCGTCAGGGGAAGCTGGTGATCCTCGCCGACGGCGCACAGGGCGAGGCGAACGTCTGCATGGCTGCCGAGTTGGTGACGCCGGAGGCGATCAACTTCATGGCGACGCACGCGCGCGGACTCGTCTGCCTGAGTCTGACACGCGAACGTATGCAGCAAGTGGGCATCCCGTTGATGGTTCCCGATGCCGGGAGTGGCCGGCAACCGTTCGGCGCCTCGATCGAAGCACGCCACGGTGTGACCACCGGCATCTCAGCGGGAGATCGGGCGACAACGATCCTGGCCGTCATGGCCGACGATGCCGGTCCCACCGACGTGGTCATGCCTGGGCACATCTTCCCGGTGCTGGCGCGCGAAGGCGGCGTGCTGGTGCGCGCCGCGCTCACGGAAGCGTCGGTCGATCTCGTGCGCATGGCCGGGCTCAAGCCGGCTGCAACGGTGTGCGCCATCCTCGACGACAACGGCGCCCTGGCGGAACCAGCAGACCTGGAAGCATTGGCGTCACTCTTCGAGCTGACCCTGCTCGACGTCGCCGATGTTGTCGCCTACCGCTTGCGCAAGGAGTCCTTGGTGCATCGCGTCTCCGACGCCCCGATTACGACCGCCTTCGGCGCCAAGTTCCGCACGGTGGTCTACCGCAACGACGTCGATCAGCATGAGCATCTGGCGCTGGTGAAGGGACGGATTCGGCCTGATGAGCCGGTGCTGGTGCGCATCCACTCGCAGTGCCTGACCGGCGACGTCTTTGGCTCGGAGCGTTGTGACTGTGGCGATCAGCTGCGCCGCGCCATCGAGATCATCAACGACGCCGGCAAGGGGGTTCTTGTCTACATGCATCAGGAGGGACGCGGCATTGGACTCGCCAACAAGATCCGCGCCTACGCCCTGCAGGATCAGGGGCGCGACACCGTCGAGGCCAACCTCGAGCTCGGCTTCAAGGACGACGGTCGCGACTACGGCCTGAGCGCGCAAATTCTGCGCGATCTCGGTGTCACCAAAGTGCGCCTGATCACCAACAACCCGAAGAAGATCGACGGTCTCGTCCGCTACGGGCTCGACGTCGTCGAGCGGCACCCGATCGAGATCCCAGCGCATCAAGGCACGATCCACTACCTACGGACCAAGCAGCAGAAGCTCGGGCATCTGTTCTCCGAGCTGAAGCCGGAAAGGTGAGGGGGGTCGATGGTGAAGGTGTACAAAGGGAGGCTCGACGCCACGGGTTTGCGCTTCGGCATCGTCGTGGCGCGTTTCAACAGTGTGGTCACTGAGCGCTTGCTGCAGGGAGCCCTGCGTGGCTTGCGGCAGAGCGGCGCGGCGGACAACCTCATCGAAGTGGTGCACGTGCCGGGCGCCTTCGAAGTGCCGCTGTTTGCCGCATCGCTCGCGGGCTCCGGGCGGTTCGATGCCCTCATTTGCCTCGGCGCGATTGTGCGCGGCGAAACGCAGCACCATGACTATCTGGCGCGTAGCGTGTTCGACGCGCTCCAGGAGCTGCAGGTGAGCCGCCACGTGCCGATCACGCTCGGGGTGCTCACCACCGAGAATGTCGAGCAGGCGCTGCAACGCTCCGGCGACGATCCGGGCAACAAGGGTTTCGAGGCGGCGATGACCGCCATCGAGACGGCTACGTTGCTGCGGGAGTTGGGATGACGGGAGAAGAGCACGTGGCCCGTGGCCTGTGGCCCGTGGCCGGAACGGTTTTTGCGACCGGCTGCAGTCGATGCCGCCACGTGCTACGAGCCACGCGCCACAAGCGAAATTGAGCATGGGCGCACGACGCAAAGGACGCGAGCTGGCGGTGCAGGCGCTGTTCCAGATCGACGCGCTCGGCGGCTCGTCGGCCGAGATGCTGCGGTTGTTTTGGGAGCAGGCGGATGCCGGCGCGCGCGCCAAGGAGTTTGCCGCCACGCTGGTGGCCGGGGTTGGCGAACAGCAGCAGCGCGTCGACGAGCTTATCGCCGCCGCCAGCGAGCACTGGCGCTTCGAGCGCTTGTCGACGGTTGATCTCAACGTCCTGCGCGTGGCGACGTTCGAGCTGTTGCAAGGCGCGGCGCCCACGAGTGTCATATTGGACGAGGCCATCGAGATCGCGCGCCGCTTCGGTACCGGGGAGTCGGCGGTGTTCGTGAACGGCGTCCTCGATCAGATTGCTACCCAGCTTGGTGTGAAGGGAAACGCCGGCGAGCGGGATGAACGCGAAGATGGATGAGCGGTACGATCCGACAACGGTCGAGGCGAAGTGGCAACGGGTGTGGCGCGAGCGCCGCACCAACACGGTCGACCTCCACGCGGCGCCCCGCCCGTACTACACGCTCATGATGTTCCCCTACCCGTCGGCCGAAGGCTTACACGTCGGGCACGCCTTCGCGTTTCCGGGCGTCGACATTCACGGCCGCTTCCGGCGCCTGCAAGGCTACGATGTGTTCGAGCCCATCGGCTTCGATGCCTTCGGCATCCACTCGGAAAACTACGCGCTCAAGGTCGGCACCAACCCGAAGCAGCTGATCCCCAGGACCATCGACAACTTCACGCGGCAGCTCAGCCGCCTCGGGCTCATGGTCGATTGGGAACATGCCGTCGACACGACATCACCCGAGTACTACCGGTGGACGCAGTGGATCTTCCTGCAGCTCTACAAGCACGGCCTGGCAGAGCGCAAGAAATCGCCGGTGAACTGGTGTCCAACGTGCCAGACCGTGCTGGCGAACGAGCAGGTGATCGACGGCTTCTGCGAGCGCCACCCTGACGCGCAGGTCGAGCAGCGACTGACCGAGCAGTGGTTTTTTACCATCACCAAATACGCCGAGCGGCTCCTCAAGAATCTCGACTGGATCGATTGGTCGGAGACCACGAAGACGGCGCAGCGCAATTGGATCGGGCGCTCTGACGGCGCGGCCATCGCGTTCCCGGTGGCAGAGGATCCGTCGCATGCCATTCGCGTGTTCACGACGCGGCCGGACACGCTCTTCGGCGCCACCTATATGGTGCTG
>CAZTDK010000550.1:0-4802 GCA_964611965.1 uncultured Binatia bacterium (SeqCode)
CCGCTGTACAACCCCGAACCGCCGGCGGTCGTCACCGGGCGGCCGTTCTTGTACGACGCCCGTCTCACGTCGAGCAACGGCGAGGCGTCGTGTGCCAGCTGTCACATCTTCGCGGACTTCGACAGCCTCGCGTGGGACCTCGGCAACCCCGACGACGTGGTGAAACCGAACCCCAACTTCCTGGGACCTACCGGTTCCAACCTGCCCTTTCACCCGATGAAGGGGCCGATGACGACGCAAACGTTGCGCGGGCTGGTGCAGCAAGGGCCGATGCACTGGCGCGGCGATCGCACCGGCGCCACGTTTCTCGGCGATCCGCTGGCCCACGACACGGAGCTCGCCTTCGAGGCGTTCAACGTCGCGTTCGACTCCCTGCTGGGACGAGACGAGGGCCAGCTCACCGACGCGGACATGAAAGCCTTTACCGACTTTGCGCTGCAGATCATGCCGCCGCCCAACCCGATCCGCAGCCTCGACAATCAACTGAACGCCTCGCAGGCCAACGGCCGCACTGTGTTCCGCGATCGCACCGTCATCGTGGACAAGGCCGCGAGTTGCCGCGGCTGTCACACGCTTGACGCCACGCAGGGGGAATTCGGGACCTTGGGGCAAACGACCTTCGACACGGAAACCCAGGAGTTCAAGGTTCCGCAGCTCAAGAACGCCTACCAAAAGATCGGCATGTTCGGCACCCCGAACACCACATTCGCCGACATTCTTCCCGCCGCCGCGCAATTTCAGGGCGACCAGATTCGCGGCTTCGGATTTCTCCACGACGGCAGCATGGGCACGGTCTTCGACTTCCTGCGGTCGCGCGTCTTCACCATCAACGATGATCAGCGCACTGACTTCGAGCAGTTCGTCCTGGCCTTCGATACGACCTTCGCACCGATCGTCGGCCAGCAAATCACCCTGACCAAAGACAACGCAGCGGTGGTGGGACCGCGTATCGACCTGATGATCGCGCGCGCCGAGACCGACTTCGATCTCGTCAATCAGCTGACCGCCAAGGAGTGCGACCTGGTCGTAAAAGCAGTCGTCGGCGGCCAGGCACGCGGCTACTTGCTGGACACCGCAAGCGGCAACTTTCAGAGCGATCGCGCCGCCGAAGCCGAGGTGACGGATTCCCAGCTGCGTTCCGTGGCCAGCGTCGATGGCCAGCAGGTGACCTACACCTGCGCGCCACCGGGGGAAGGCGTGCGCCTGGGGCTCGATCGCGATGGCGACGGCGTCTTCGATCAGGACGAGGTCGACGAGGGCAGCGACCCGGCGAATCCAAAGGACCCGCTCGAAACGCCAACGCCGCGTCCGACGTCGAGCGCAACCCCAGTGCCAAGCCCGACGCCCACGGAGACACCCACGCCGACCACGACACCGACGGAGGTGGCGACGCTGACGCCAACGCCGATCCGCGGCGACAGCGATTGCAACGGCATCCTCGATACGGCCGACACCACCGCCTCATGTGCCGCGGTGTTCGACCCGCTTGCGCAAGCGGGATGCGACGCGGATTGCAATCAGGACGGCCGCGTGACAGCCGCCGACGTCAGCTGCGTCGCGGCATTACTCGCTGCGCAACGATGAAGGATTCGCACCTCGCCACGACGTCATAGCCATAACCGCAAGCGGTCCTCTCCTTCGAAAATACGACGCCCCAAGCGCCTTACGGCCCTCACCCCACCCCTCTCCCATGCCAGAAGTGGCATGGGCCATTCCTTTTCACTGTCTTGGACGAGCGCAGCTCATGGGTACTCCCGCGCGGAACAGACGCGCGGGAGAGGGCAGCTTACAAGGCTGGCATCATTGCCACGTCACCTGAGGGGTGACGCACTTGGCCCCTTGCAGCTTGGGAAGCGTATTCGTTCAGCCGGCGCGGCGGCCGAATTGCTGTAGCGACCAGATGTAACCCTGGTGATTGAAAGCGCGCAACGCGACGACGCTGTACGCCGCGAGCGGTGTTTCGAAACGAATCCACTCCCACGGCACCGATGGGATGCCGAGCAGATGCGTGAGCAGCACACCGTTGGTGCCGCCGTGCGCGACGATGCCGATGCGCAGCGTCTGCGCGCGCGCCGGTGCCGACCACGCGGCGAAGCCGTCGATGGGCTGCGCCCGCACCCCAAAGGGCGCGAGCACCTCGGCCAGGGCGCGGGTCGCGCGTTCCCGAAAGACTTCGAAGGGCTCGCCGCCAGGGAAACCATCCCAATGTTCACGAAACGGTCGCCGCGCCGCCGCCAGGAAATAGCCATCCACTTCCGTCTGTGAAGCGTTCTTGAGCAGCGGCACGCCGATCTCTGCCAGACCCGGCACCATGGTCACCGCCAGTTGTTGGGTGGCCGCGATCACCGCCGCGGTTTCGCGCGCACGCTCGAGCGGGCTGCAGTAGAGCGCGGCGAGCGGGAGACCACGCAGGTGTTCCGCGAGCGTCGCAGCCTGCTGCCGCCCCAACACCGTCAGCCCGGGATCGGCGCCTGTCTGTCGTGCCCCCTCCCAATCGGGCTCGGCATGGCGCACGAGCACCAGCTCGAGCGGCAGCCCACTGCGGCCGCGGCGTTCGCGTTCTTCAAGACGCAACTGTGATTCCGTTGCTGCGGGCATGGACGCCAACGTTCACGCTTGCGCGCTCGGGCGCGCCGACACCGTCGCGTGCCAGCGTGCGACGATTGCCAAGGCGGGATCGACGGCGATGCCCACGAGAGCGGCGGCGAAATCGACCATGCAGAGTGCGGTAATGTCGGCAACGCTGAAACGCTCCCCGGCAATGCAGGCGCGCCCGTCAAGCTCGCGATCGAGCCACCGGAAGAAACGGGCAATGATTGCGCGATTGAATTCCGCCGCGGCGGGGACCTGCGCCGCGCCTTCCGCCGCGACCAGCGGCGCGGTGATCGGCGAGCCATGGATCCAGACCTGCGCAAGCGGCACACCCAGGCCGAGTTCCACGCGACGGTTCCACATCTCCACGTGCGCGCGCTCGAGCGCGTTGCCGCCGAAGAGGGCGGGCTGCGGATGCAGCTCCTCGAAGTAGCGGCAGATGGCCACCGACTCGGCGATGCACTGCCCGTCATCGAGCTCGAGCACCGGGATCGAGCCGAGGGAGTTCTTGCGCTTGAACGCGTCGCTCTTCTGCTCGCGCCTGAAGAGATCGACCTGGACCGTTGGGACTTCGATGCCCTTCTCCGCCAAATAGATCCGCACACGACGCGGATTCGGCGCGAGGACGTTGTCGTAGAGCTTCATCGTCTTCCCGACGGAGAACCGCTGCTCACCGCTTGTAGCGCAGCATGAAGTCGAGGGCGCGGCCATGCAGACGCTTGTACGGCGGATAGAAGAGTTGCAGCAGCGACAGCCGCGGGTTGGTGAACACCGGCCGCAGCTTGCTGACCTCGAGGAATCCTTCGTAGCCGTGGTACTGCCCCATGCCGCTGGCGCCGATTCCACCAAACGGCAAGTCGTGCTGCGCGACGTGCAAGATACAGTTATTGATCGACACGCCGCCCGAGATGGTGCCGTAGAGCAGCTTGTGCTGGATCTGCTTGTCGTGGGTGAAGAAGTAGAACCCCAAAGGCCGATCCTTCGCATTGACGTAGGACAGCACTTCGTCGAGATCGCGATACGTCTTCACGGGGAACAGCGGCCCAAAGATCTCCTCGCGCATGATGGTCATGTCGTCGGTCGGATCCAGCACCAGGTGCGGCGGGAACTTGCGCTGCACGTCGTTGAACGCCGCGCCGGGAATCAGCGGAACGATCTGCGCGCCCTTGCGCTGGGCGTCCTCGAGCGTCTGGCGCAACCGACGGTACGACTTGTCATCGATCACCGCCGTGAAACTGCGGTCGTTGGTGTCGGGATAGCGCTGCGCCGCGATGCGCCGCGCCGCCTCGACGAAGCGGTCGCGCTTGCCTTCGGGAATGAACAGGTAGTCGGGAGCCAGGCAGGTCTGGCCGGCGTTGATCAGCTTGCCGTAGAGAATGCGCGATGCCGCCTCATCGACGTCGAAGTCATCGCAGATGACCGTCGGCGACTTGCCGCCGAGCTCGAGGGTGACGGGGGTGAGGTGTTCCGCCGCCGAGCGCATGACCGTACGACCCGCGTCGGCCGATCCGGTGAAGATGAGGTGGTCGAACGGCAGGGTGGAAAAATCCTGGGCGCGCACGCCCGGCAGAATAGCGAGCGTGTCTTCGGGGAATTGTTCGCGAACTTTTTCGGCCAGCAGCCGGCAGGTATTCTGTGAGTTCGTCGCCATCTTGATCATGGCACGGTTGCCGGCGGCCAGCGCGCTGGTCAGCGGGCTGATGGTCAGAAAGAGTGGATAGTTCCAGGGCGAAACGATGCCCACCACGCCTTTGGGTTGGGGGATCACCCGATTCGAGCCGGTGGCAAACAGCACCGAGACATGGCGGCGCTGCGGCTTCATCCACTTCGCCAGCTTGCGGCGGGTATGGCGCAGACCATCGACGGACGGGAAGATTTCCAGCATCTTCGACTCTTCCACGCTGCGTTGCCCGAAATCGCGGTTGATCGCTTCGGCGAGCGCATCGGCGTTGTCGACGAGGATGCGGTCGAGTCGCAAGAGGTTGGCGCGCCGTTCCTCGACGCTCGGGTACGGGTGGCGCAGATACGCGGCACGCTGCAGCGCAAAGATACGCTGCGCTTCGTTCTCGATGACGTCGAAGGTCTTCAACTGAGCAGTCTGTGCCATACATTCCTCCTCGACCGGCAGCCGGCCGCGATCGTTTTGGGCGTAGAGTCGATCTTGGCGAAGCGGACACGTCAACACAAGGGCCTGCGGCCGCGTCTTCGAC
>CAZTDK010000551.1:0-4801 GCA_964611965.1 uncultured Binatia bacterium (SeqCode)
GGCGTGGGTCGCGGCGTGGATCCGAATACACGCCGAACAGACGGGTCAGCGTGACCTTGAGGCCGGTCTCTTCTTCCGCCTCACGGACCGCCGCCGCTTCCACGGTCTCACCGTACTCGACGAAGCCGCCAGGCAAGGCCCAGCCAGGTGGTGGGAAGCGGCGCCTGATCAGCACAATGCCGCCTGCCACCTCGATGATCGCATCGACCGTCGGCACCGGGTTGCGCGGGTGGGCCACGGCGCGAGGCTAACAGCGGCCTGCGGGGTGGTCAACGTCGATCGATATCCGCGAGCTTGTTTGGATCGTCCGTTGTCACACAATGGTTTCTGGTCTCAGGAGAGAATGAGCCCCACCTCTTCCCCCTTTCGTGATTTCGAACTTTCGTGCTTTCGTGATCCTTCCGACGCCGGGCGTTTGGACGCGTCGAATTTCGCGTTTTCGAATTTCGATTTTTCATCTACCGGGCACCACCGCCCGCACCATCCACTGGAGATGCATGCGCCGCCCGTCGCGCGTACGAAACCCCGGGGCACGGAGCGACGTCCCGTGACGGGTGAAGCCACAGGTTTCGAAAAACCGGATCGCGTTGTGGTTCTCCGCGAATGTTCCCAGGTGGACACCGGCAACGCCGGCGTCCCGGAGGCGCTCAACCCACATCTCCATGAGCCGGCGTCCGAGTCCCTTGCCACGCCCCTCCGGAAGAAGATTGATGTGCAGGTGGGCGGGCCAACGGGGATCCCACAAGGCATCATCGAGTGCTTCGCGGTCGCGCACGAGATCGAAAGCCGAACGCCAGAGAAAGAACGCCACGCCCGGCTTCAGCAGCGCACCACGGCGCAGGAGACGGCGGATCTCGCGGGCCACGGCACCGCGGGAGCGTTGGCTGTCGATACATCCGGTGAGATAGCCAACGACCCTGCCACTCTGCACCGCGACGATGACGGACTCCGGCTCGCGGTCCAGGTAGTAGCTCGTCACCAGGTCGGCAAAGCTGTCCCGGTTGCGCCAGAGCCATTCGACCGACTCGCCCATGAAGCCGGTATCAAAGGCGATCGAGCGGACGGCATCGCGATCACCTGCCGCGTAGGCCCGAATGTCGAACGGCTCCGTCATCACCGGCGGACATTATGTCGTGGAGCGGGAGTGGGCAACCAACGCTCCGTCAGCTCAGATGCCGATTTAAGGCGGTGAGCGCTCGGCTCCCGTCGGCGTGAGGCACCCAGCAGCCATAAGTGGTGCGCCGTTCCGCGATTAGGGCACGATCACGTAGAATGACGTATGGCTCCGCCTCCGCATCCGCAGTAGCATCGTTCCCGATGGGCGGCCGGCTGGCACACGCAGCGCCGCTCAACCATCACGCGCGTCGCACCGCGCCGCTTGGTTTGGCGCAGTACACAACACGAAGGAGCACCCATGAGAGCCGCCGTTCGCTGGAACCCCACCGCCGCACGCACGTTGGCCGCCGTCGCCTCGACGGTATTGCTCTGGATCTCGGCCGCGCAGGCGTGCACGAGCTTCATGCTGACCGCGCGGGATGGAAGCAAGGTCTATGGCCGCACGATGGAGTTCGGCGTCGACATGAAGGCGCAGGTCACGCTGCTGCCGCGCGGATACGCTTTGGCGGGCGCGCTCCCGAATGGGAAACTCGGCAAGCGCTGGACGGTGCGCTACGCGGCCCTGGGCATGAACGCCTTCGGTCTACCGATCATCATCGACGGGTTCAACGAAAAAGGGTTAGCGGGGGGTATGCTGTTCTTCCCGGGCTACGCCAGGTTCATCCCGGCGAAGGATGCGCCGCAGGCCAGGGCGATCGGCTCGTGGGAATTCCTCGCGTGGGCGTTGACCAACTATGCGAGCGTCGCGGAGGTCAAGCAGGCGGTGGCGGCCGGTGACATCGTCATCACCGACACGGTGCAAGCCGACCTCGGAATCGCGCCGCCGCTCCACTACACGCTGCACGACACCAGCGGGGCGTCAGTGGTGATCGAGCCCCTCGACGGCAAGCTGGTGGTGACGGACAACCCATACACGGTCCTCACCAACGCGCCTGATATCTCCTGGCATCAAACCAACCTGCGCAACTACACGACGATCACCGCACAGCTTCCGCCCGCCGTGAAGGTGATGGGCCAGTCGCTGACACCGTTCAGCACCGGCGCGGGCATGCGGGGCCTGCCCGGTGACCAGAGCTCGCCATCGCGATACGTGCAGGCCGTCGCCTTTGTCGCGACTCTGCAAACCCCGGCCGCCGCCGTCGATACGGTGCAAGACGCGGAGCACATTCTCAACCACTTCGATATTTCCGACGGCTCCACGGGTGAGTATTCGGGCATCAAGGGGCAGGGCCGCTTCGAAACCACTTACTGGACGGCAATCTCCGACATGGGCGGCCAGCGCTTCTACTTCAAGACCTACGACAACCAGCATCTGCGCTACGTCGACATGAAGGATCTCGATCTCGATGCGAAAGCGGTCAAATATCTGCCGACCAGCCAGCCATTCGCACCGCAGGGTCTGGCACCGTAGGCGGCGCACGCTTCCAGGTCCCTTGCCGCTACCGTCACCGCTCGGGGATCCCTTCTCTACTATGGCGTTGGCGTCGGCGTCGCTGCCGGCGTCGGCGTCGGCGAGGGAGTCAAGTCTGTCGAGAACGGTCCGGCACCAAGATTGTCGCCATTGAACAGGTTCGCCCAGCGTTGCGGAAGGTAGTCCCAGGCGTAGCGCGCGGCGTTGGGCGTCACGATCGTGGCGGGCTGGTCACCGTCCCACACGAGAACGGTCTCATGGGACGTATCGATGGCCGCGCTGGCCCATTTGAATGTCGAATTCGCCGGCGGATGCGCGCCCGGCCCCCAGCTGTCCCCATCCGCAGAGAGTTGGAAGCCGCGCGCCTCCGTGGTGCCCGGCTCGCACGGTGCCGGCGGCGTACAGGCTTTCAATCCATCGGCCGTGCCCCGTTGAAAATGAATGCGCAGACGATTCCCTCCTCCTGCTGGGCACTGTGGATCATCGGCGGAACATGTTTCTCTCGTTTGATAGGCGAAGGTCGGTCCAGCATAGTTCCCCGCGACCCCGGGGATGGGAGCCCCAGGGAGCCCATACACCAGATCCGCAGCAATTCGAGCAATTCGCGCCCCGTACTTTTCCTTCCCGGCGACATGGGGGTACGGGGTGCCTTTCAGATCTGTCGTTACGACCATACCGGTATGGGGCACGCGCAACAATGTATCTAGATACGCATTGCGCATATGAGCAATAACAATAGACGTGTTATCCAACTTATCGAGAGGTGGGTAAGTTGGGTCAAACTGACTATTTTTATATTCATACGTCAATCCCCTCCCACCGCGGATCTGAACAAAGACGAAAGGGAGATCCGGGCGCCCCCAGTGCGCACGCCAGGAACGGATGAGCGCCGGCAACAGACGAACGTAGACGTCCGGGGCGTAGCCGTCGCGTTCTCCTTGCCACCACGCAACACCTTTGTACGCCGCCGGCGCGCACCCATTCGGCGACGCACACGGCGGGGGCAGGAGGGGCGCAATCTGCGCGTCGTAGTTTTCCCCGCCGGCGGGATTGGGCGTCACCGCCGGATCGGCATCACTGGTCGACGGAGCCATCCATGTCACGATCCCGGTCTCTCCGACTGCTTTGTTGATGATTCCAACCGTTGCACCGTTGATGACCTGGCGCGACGCCAGCAGACGTTCGCTCAAGTCCGTGGCGAAATAGAAGCAGGCTTTAGCGGGATGGTTGCCACCGGTCGCCGGCGAATTGCCGGCTTGCCACTCTCCGCCCGTCAGCCAACGGACCGCCGGATGGCGGAGCCCGACGTACGCCTTCAGGTCCCGCAACAAGGGCGCCCCCAGCAGCATGTTCGATTGGCCGGCGCAGACCCACACCTCGCCGATCATCACATCGTGGCGGACGACGGTGCCCGAGGTGTCGCCGTGAACGGTCAACTGGAACGGCCCCGCGGGCGCCATCGCAGGAAGCTGGAGTTGCCACGCGCCATCGTCACCAGCGGTTGTTTCCGCTGCGTAGTCAGTCGCGCACACCGAGCTGGGAAGACACCCGCTTTGACCACTCAAGATTGCCGTCACATGCTCCTGGGCATCTGCACCCTGGCCCCATACGGGAACGGGTTGACCGCTCTGCAGGACCATCCGATCGGAGAACAGCTTCGAGTTGACGTTCAGCGCCCTGCTGGGCGCGGGCATGGAACCCGCCGCCGCGAGCGCCCCGAGTGCGAGCGCCAGCGCCCGCACCAGCGCTTCCCCTTTCACCAAGTATCGGCCGGCCATGGGCGGCGACCTATCCTACTGCGCACCGCACCGTCAATATGGATTCCGTTTGCCGTGCGTTCGGCCGCGGCCTTGTGGCGTTCATCATTTGGACCGGCGACGCACGGCGCGCGGACCTGCGACCTGACCTGTAGGCTGCCCAGTTGTCTTTCCAACTGAGTTTTGCGATAAGGCCAGCCTGAAAAATAGGCGCTGCGGCATCCACGCACATGTCAGCGGTCTCCGGCCGTGGCGGAAGCGAGGAGGCGAGGTGGCACGGTCCAGCCGCAGCCCGCATCTGCCCGCGGGGCGGTGCGGGGTGGTTCAATCCCGAGGAGTGAAATGAGGATGGCGAGAAAGAACAGAAGAGCATTGTCGTTCGTCGGGTGGCTGAGCGTGCTGCTGGCCGCCGCCGGTCACGCGTGGGCCGCCGAAGGGCAAGCGCACGGCGAGATGGGCCTCGTTCTGCCGGACTTTTCGTCGGTCAATTTTCTCGGGATGAGCGGCCACACCCTGC
>CAZTDK010000552.1:0-4800 GCA_964611965.1 uncultured Binatia bacterium (SeqCode)
TATGCCGCACCCTGCATTCTGGTGCTCGGGGCGCGGCTTCTGGAGGTGTTGGCCGACCAGTGGGCGTGGGGCTTGGCACGCACGCGGCGGGCACGCGCGGCCATTCGCATGCTCGTCGCGGCTCCCGTCTGCGCCGTCGCCCTGGTCCTGCTCGCTCCGGCGCTGCAACGCATCGACTATCTGGCGCGCAGCGGCTGGGGACGCGAGGCATCCGCCGTCGTACGGCTGGACACGCCGCGCGCCCCCTTGATCATCGATCCCGCCGCAGGCCGCCTGTTTCAATCGCTCTCGGAGACCGTGCGCTACGTACGCGAGCATTCACGGCCGGATCAATACCTCTTTACGTTCCCGTGCCTGGACTTCGTGAGCTTTCTCGCCGACCGGCGTGATCCCACCCGGCACGGCTACTACTATCCGGGTTCTCCCGGGCACGCCGTCGAGGCCGAGGTCATCGACGCGCTGCATGCCCATCCGCCGCGCCAGATCGTCGCGCTGCACGATCACGCGCTCTTTTTCGTCAATGCACCGTCGTACTATTTCAACCTGCATCAGTTCGTCAGCGCTCACTACAACCTCGAGCGCCGCGTCGGCATGTTCGACATCCTGCGCCCGAATCCGCCCGGTCGCGGCGGGGCCGAGACCGCGGGAACGATGCTGGTGACGGCACGCGACGCGGCCGCGGATGTGGATGCGAACGAAGCTGAAGACGGTGACGTGCCACAGACCGGCGCGCCGGAGGACACGCTTGCCACCACCGTCGCACTCTGGCGGCGAGAGGTGCAACACAGTCGCGGCGCCGTGGCCCGCGAGATCGACCTGGCGCTGGGCAGGTTGGCGACGGTGGATATCGAAGGGCTGGCGAGCGTCATTGCGGGACTTT
This sequence comes from uncultured Binatia bacterium (SeqCode), assembly GCA_964611965.1. Taxonomy (GTDB): domain Bacteria; phylum Desulfobacterota; class Binatia; order HRBIN30; family HRBIN30; genus CAZTDK01. Next base: position 881 of record CAZTDK010000552.1, read on the forward strand.
CACCGTCGGCGCAGCGATCCGTGGCGCAGCTGGTGCTCTTGAGTCGCAGCGGCGGCGGGGCGGCGGCTCTGTCGGCGGCACTCCAGAAGCCAGGGGTTTCAGCCGCCATGGCCGAACAGTTCCTCCGGGTCATCGGCGCCATCGGCGATAGCCGATCCGTCGTGCCGATGTTGCAGGCATTACCGGGGAGTGAAGGCAGCATGCGTGCGGCGCTGGCCGGGGGGCTGTTCTATGTAATGTCGAAATCGTGGGTGGAAAATTACTGGTATGCCCCCTCGAAGCCTGCCGAGTTGCCACGCATTGAAGAGGCGCTGCCCACCGCGCGCCTGATTCAATGGATAGACAATCCCTTCGAATCACCGGCCCTGCGTTCGTTCGCCATCCGCATGGCCGGACTGCGTCAGAGCCCGGTGTTCATTCCCTATCTTGTCCGGGTTTCGGGTGATGCGAACGAGAACCCGCTGCTACGTGCCGACGCCGTCTGCTCATTGGTGCAGCTCGGCTACGGAACGGCCGTGTTCCCCATCATCGGCAACTTGCTGCACGGCGGAGATGCCGTGTCGGCAGTGCTGACCGTGGCCTTGTATCCAGAGGATCCCGAGAACGGCCGCCGCTTGCTCCTCGAATCGATGCAGCTGGCGGATCCTTTCGCGCGCTCGCAAGCGTTCTGGATCGCGGGAGCGGTACGCGATCCTCAGTTGGTGCCCATACTGCGCGCCGGCCTCACTGATGCCGTTCCCGAGGTGCGTCAAGCCGCCGCATGGGCCTTGGGAAACATCGGTGATCCCGGCAGCACGCTGGCGCTGCAGCAAGCGGCACATGACGGCAATGACGACGTCGAGCCGTTCGCCGAACGCGCACTCCAACGAATGGCAAAAGGCAGTGACGAGCGATGAGTGACGCGTGACCAGCGAGAAAGAGTTATTCCCCCTTCAACTCGTCACTTGTCATTTGTCCCTGCTTCCCTGCCACCTGCTCAACGGTGGCCCGCATCTTCTCCGCCTGCACGTCCCACGCGAAGCCGCTTGCCCAGGCTTGTGCGGCCGCTCCCATGCGGGCGCGGCGCTCGGTGTCGGTAAGGATTTCGACCATGCGGCGGGCCCACGCTTCGACGTCTTCGTGGGGAATGAGGAAGCCGGTGACACCGTCGCGCACGGCATCGCGCAGGCCGGCGACGTCGCTCGCCAACGTCGGTGTGGCACACGCCGCCGCCTCCATCGTCGGGATCCCCCAGCCCTCCTTGACGCTGGGATAGACGAGGGCGTTGGCGCGGCGTAGCCAGTTGATTTTTTCCTCCTCGCTGACCCAGCCCACGAAACTGACGCAGTCGGCGAGGCCCAGGGTCCGCACCAGGGCTTCGAGCCGCGGGCGATCCGTGCCCTTGCCGGCCAATGCGAGCCGGGCGCCTGGCACCGCTGCCCGCGCCCGCGCGAAGGCGCGGATCATGATGTCGATGCCCTTGTAGCGCTTGAGCATCCCGACGTAGAGCAACAGCGGCTGCTCCGACTTGGGAACGCCGTCCTCCGCGCAGTAGCGCGTCAGGTCCAGACCGGGGCTGACAATGTCGATCTGACTGCCGCGCAAACCCCGATCGACGAGATCACGCGCCGTGCTGTCGCTGATCGCCACGAAGCGGACACCGCGGTACACGGGAGGGATCAGGTGCTCGTACAGCCAGACATACGACGCCAGCGCGGCGTTGGCCTCCTGGAAAACGGTGCGCCCGAAGAGATGCAGGACGATCGGCAGCACCGGCGTCCGTGTGAATGCAGGGAGCAGAAAAGGGATCTTGCAGATATTTTCGACGAACAGGTCGACGCGTTCACTGCGCGCCAGTTGCAACGCCGCGCGCGCGGCGCTGACGTTTTGAGTGACCTTGTTGCCGGTGCGCACCACGCGGATGCCACCGATGCGCTCCTCGGACGACGCGCCGCGGTGGCGTCCGGAGAGCAGAGTAACCCGGTGGCCGCGGGCCGCAATCCGCTGAAAGATCTCATTGAGATACACTTCGGCTCCCCCGGCCTCCGGGTGGGTGATATCGCGATAGTCGAGCAAGACGATGTGCAGAGGCGACGCCAAGAGATCCAGCTATCTGTACGCCGAAGGCGTTACGCGTGCGAAGCAGCTCTGATCTGGAAGGTTCGCGCCTGTGCGGTTCACGTCTCCGGCTCTTAGCACCCGGCCTGCCGCATTCAAGCCGAGCCCGTGCGGGATTGTGCTGGAATTTCTAGCGCAACGATCGTAACATCGGCGCCACCCGTAACACTTTGTATCAGTAGGGAGGCCATTTGAATCCGTCCACGATGACCGCGATCGACCGAGGACTCGGCAAGCCGTTGTGCGCGTTGCTCACCGGCGTGCGCCAACTCGGCGGGCTGATCCAGAACGCGCGTACCGAAAACGCGCCGCTGGAAAAGATCCTGTTCATCAAGATGGCCGAGCAAGGCGCCACCGTCCTGGCGTACCGCGCCCTGTGCCGCGCCGTAGAGCTCGTGGGACGGGAGAACGTGTATTTCTGGGTGTTTCAGGACAACCGGGAGATTCTCGACCTCCTCGGTGTGATTCCGCCCGACAACGTGCTGACCGTACGCTCGCAGAACTTCTTCGTCTTCGTGATCGACGTTCTGCGCACGTTGCTGAAGATCCGACGGCTAGGCATCGATGCAACCGTGGACATGGAATTCCTGGCGCGTGCACCGGCTATCCTCGCCTTCCTCACCGGTGCGCGACGACGTGCCGGCTTGCATCGGTTTACCGTCGAGGGTCCCTATCGCGGCGATCTACTGACCCACCGGGTGCAACACAACCCGTATCTGCACACGGCGGCGGCGTACTACGCCCTGGTCGATGCCCTGCAGGCAGACCCACAGGAGCTGCCGCTGTTGAAACGGCACTTGCCGGACGTCGATGGCACTCCGCCGCGCTTTCAGCCGGAGGCAGACGAGTGCACGCGGGTGCAGGCATTGCTGGATGGTCTCGCGGCCCGGCAGGTCGACGGGCCGATTGTAATATTGAATCCGAACGCCAGCGATCTGCTGCCGCTGCGCAAATGGCCGACGGAGCGCTTCGTCGAGCTCGGCCGGCGCATTCTGGCGAGTCACCCCGATGCCACAGTGGTGGTCACAGGCGCCCCCTCGGAGGAAACAGCCGCATCGGCAGTCGCACAAGCGATCGGTTCGACACGGGTGATCAGCGTGGCCGGCAAGACACGGTTGCGCGATCTCATGGTGCTGTACACCATGGCTGACGTGTTGGTTACCAACGACAGTGGCCCGGGACACTTTGCCTCGATGACCAGGATCGACACCGTGGTCCTGTTCGGTCCCGAAACCCCCGCACTCTACGGCCCGCTCGGACCCAACACGCACACCATCTGGGCCGGCTTGGCCTGCAGCCCGTGCATCAATCCCTTCAACCACCGTATCTCGCCATGCACCAACAACGTCTGCATGCAGTCCATCTCGGTTCCGCAAGTGTTCGGCCAAGTGATGGAGCTGCTGCAGCAGCGTGCGCAGATGGCTGCGCCGATGTACGGCCGCGCTGTCAGTAAGGGGTAAGGAGTGAGGAGTAAGGGGTGGAGAAGCCTCACAAGCGGTTGGAGATCTGGAAGCTGAGTATGGAATTGGTTTTGGCAGGGTATCGCGTCACCGCGACCTTCCCGGGGGAGGAGCGCTATGGATTGATCGCGCAGCTGCGTCGAGCCGCGGTGAGTGTTCCCAGCAACATCGCTGAAGGCGCTGCGCGGAATACCAAGCGCGAGTTCATCAACTTTCTTCACACAGCCCAAGGCTCACTCAGCGAGGTGGACACCCAATTGGAACTGAGCGGCGCGCTCGGATACATACAGCGAGAGGCACTCGCGACACTCGACGCCCAAATGATCCAGGTTGACAAGATGCTCACAGGCCTGATCAAGTCTC
>CAZTDK010000553.1:0-4785 GCA_964611965.1 uncultured Binatia bacterium (SeqCode)
GCTTCAAGGACTACATCGCGCTCCCGAAGTCGAACATGTACCAGTCGCTGCACACCACGGTGATCGGTCCATACGGCGAGCGCATGGAGGTGCAGATTCGCACGCACGAGATGCACCGCGTCGCCGAATCGGGCATCGCCGCGCACTGGCTCTACAAGGGCGGGAAACGCGTCGCCGGCGCCGATGCCCAACACTTCACCTGGTTGCGGCAGCTGCTCGAGTGGCAGCAGCACGTGCAGGATCCGCAGGAGTTCTTGCGCTCGGTGAAGGAAGACCTGTTCAGCGAGGAGGTCTTCGTGTTCACCCCGAAAGGCGACCTGCTCAACTTTCCCGAGGGCTCGACCGTCGTCGACTTCGCCTACCGCGTCCACTCCGAAGTTGGCCACCACTGTTCGGGGGCGCGGGTCAACAGCCGCATGGTGCCGTTGCGCTATCGGCTGCGCAGCGGCGACACGGTGGAGATCATCACCACGGCGCATCAGACGCCAAGCAAGGACTGGTTGAACTTCGTCATCACCAGCCGGGCCAAGCAGAAGATCCGCAACTGGATCAAGTTTCAACAGCGCGCGCGCAGCGTCGCCGTCGGTCGCGAGATCCTCGAACGCGACCTCGGCCGCTATCGCCTCGATCTCGCCAAGCTGCGCAAAGAAGGCCGCCTATCGCAGCTGGTCAGCGATCTCTCGCAACGCGACGAGGAAACGCTGCTCGCCGCCATCGGCTACGGCCGCATCACCGCGCACCATGTGCTCAGCCACCTGCTGCCGCCGGAGGCGCTGCAGAAGGGGCCGACGCCGGAGGAAGGCACGCTCAAGCGACTGTTCCGCCGCATTGCCCGCCAAAGCAAGCCCGGCGTGCGCGTGAGCGGTCTCGATGACATCCTGGTGCGCTTCGGCAAATGCTGCGATCCGCTGCCCGGCGAGCGCATCCTCGGCTTCACGACGCGCGGCCGCGGTGTGACCGTGCACGCCGTGGATTGCCCGCGCGTCCTCGAAAGCGATCCGCAGCGCCGCATCGAAGTCGTGTGGGACGAAGGCGTGGCGACGCCGCGCCCGGTGACCGTCGAGGTCATGTGCGTCGATGAGCCGGGGCTGCTGGCCAACATGAGCAAGGCGATCAGTGGCGCCGGGGTCAACATCAGCCGCGCGCAGATGCACAGCGTCCCGGATAAAAAAGCCGTGAACAGCTTCGAGGTGATGGTCAACCACGTCGACCAGCTCAATCGCGTCATCCGCTCGCTCGGCAAGGTGCGTGGCGTGATGAAGGTGGCACGAGCGCGGGGGTAGCGCTTGAGGTTGAGAACGTCTTGTGGGTGAGTCAAGCTCGGTTGCGCGCGCGCCGCGTGTGGCAGGTGGCACGTGGCTCGTCGGACAACGTGCCACATGCTACGCGCCACGGGCGCGAGTTGAGTGAGGAGTGGGATGAAGCAGCCAATTGCGACCAACGATGCACCGCAGGCCATCGGGCCATACGCGCAGGCAGTGCGTGCGGGGCAATGGGTCTTTCTGTCCGGGCAGATCGGGCTCGACCCGGCGAGCGGCGAGCTGGTATCTGGCGGCGTCGTCGCGGAGACCGAACGCGTCCTGGCCAACGTACGCGCCGTGCTCGCCGCCGCCGGCCTGGGTGTCGAGCACGTCGTGCGGACGACAATCTATCTGGTGGACCTTGGAGACTTTGCGCGCGTCAACGAGATCTACGGGCGGGTCTTCAATGCGCCGTTTCCGGCCCGCGCCACGGTGGGTGTCGCGGCGCTGCCGCGCGGTGCTCGCATCGAGATCGACGCCATTGCAATCCAAGGGGCGTGAGAGCGTGCGGGCTTGGGGGCCTGTGGGACCAATCAGTCCCCTTCACGCCACCACGCCCTCAAGCCCGCACGCCCTTTTTCAAGCGGCCTTCGCGACCTTGTTGGACCGCAGACAGCGTGTGCACACCAGCAGCCGTTGCACGCCGCCGTTGACCGCCGCGCGGACGCGCTGCAAGTTCGGCCGCCAGACACGCTTGCTCTTGTTGTTCGCGTGGCTGACACTGTTGCCCACCGAGCGGCGTTTACCGCATACATCACAAATTCGTGCCATGGATTGCTCCTCAAAGAAGAGCATTGGGTAGCTGAGCGCCGACGGAAAGTCAAAGACGCGGGCATGGGGCTCGACGGCCTGCGGGCGTGAGGTGGGCCGGCCCTTGTCCCCCCACGCCCACAAGGCCCTCACGCCCGCACGTACTGGCTGGCGGTCGCTAACGGACTTTTCAGCCTTCGCGTTTCTTGCTTTGATGCAGCACGTGGAGGACGCAGATGGCAGAGACAGCCAGTACACCAGCGACGGTCCCGGCGCCCGGAGAATATTTGCGGGCACAAATCGCGCCGCGGTTTCGCGACCTCGTCAAGGGCGTCGAGCAACGCCTGGCGGCGGCGCAGCGCGAGCTCGACGATCTGCGCGCGGCGACGGGTACGATGGCCTGGGAGGTCACCGGGGCGACGCCCACGACGTGCTACGTCAATATCGCCAACGGCGAGATGACGGTGTCCGAGCAGCCGGTCGCCGAACCGTTCATGACCATGGCACTGTCCGAGGCGGATTGGGCGCGCTTCACCGGCGGCATGGCCGGGTTCCTCGCCGGCGACAGCCGCCGTCCCCTCGGAAAATCGCGCATCGATCGCGTGCGCGCCATCAACGGCACGTTGCGTTTCGTGCTCACCGGCTTGCCCGACGGCTCGGAGTGGAGCTGCACGATGCATTTCGGCGCCGGGCCACGCAGCGCCGAGCCGCGGACGACGATCACGATCCCCGCCGACGCTGCGGCCAAAATGCAAACCGGCCAGCTCGATCCGCAGATGGCATTCATGCAAGGCCAGGTCAAACTCGCCGGCGATGCCGGCTTCGCCATGCAGCTCGGCATGGCGCTCTTTATGTGAGGGCAGTGACGAGTGACCAGTGACCAGCAAGGACGGTCCCTCTCGTCACTCGTCACTCGTCACTTTCTTCCTGATTCTCTCCACCAGCCGCGTCGTCGAATATCCCGGCGCGAAGCGCAGCGAGCGCACCGTGCCGCCCCGGGCGCGCACGAGGTCGGCGCCGACGATGCGGTCGGGTGACCAGTCGCCGCCCTTCACCAGCACGTCGGGCTGCAGGCGCGCAATCAGCGTGTAGGGCGTCTCGGTATTGAACAGCGTGACGAAATCGACCATCTCCAGCGCCGCCATTACCTCACAGCGATCGCGCTGGCGCACCAGCGGCCGTGTCGGGCCCTTCAGCCGCCGCACCGAAGCATCGCTGTTGAGCGCCACCACCAACACGTCGCCAAGCTGCTTCGCCTTGCGCAGATAGCGCACATGCCCCGGATGAATGAGATCGAAGCAGCCGTTGGTGAACACGATGCGCTTCCCGCGGCGCCGCAAGGCCGCGAGGCGGCGGGCGAGCGCGGGTGAGCCCAGCAATTTTGTCTGCGCCATGACCGCCTCTGTATCGGGCCGACCTCCTGCGAGCAAGCTGGGCGGACAGGAGACAGCAGAGAATCACGAAAGCACGAAATTTCGAAAGCACGAAAGAGAGAGAGTCGAGAAACCTTCCCATTTCGTCTTTTCCCGCTTTCGTGTTTCGTGATTCTCATTTTGATTGCGGCTATCGAGCGCGCTGGGGTATCAGTCTCTGCCGGCCGCGGCGGAACAGAGGCAAAAGGAGTGGACCCATGCCAATCGATCCCCAATCCGTAGGTCTTGCGCATCACGCGCAGGCGTATCCCGACAAGCCGGCGCTCATCATGGGCAACGCGACGCTCAGCTACGGCGCGCTCAACGCGCGCGTGAACCGTCTGGTGCACGCGCTGCGGCGGGCGGGAGTCGGCGTCGGCGATGCCGTGGCCGCCGTGCTGCACAACGGCTTCGAATGGTTCGAAGTGCTCGAGGCCGTCGGCAAGCTCGGCGCGCAGCTCGTGCCGGTGGGCTACCGGATGAAGGGGCCGGAGATCGCCTACCTGGTTGCCGACTCGCGCGCCAAGGTGATCGTTGGTGCGCCCGACCTCGCGGCGGAAGTCGATCGCGCCATGCATGAGCTGGCGTTTGCCGACGCTGCCGTGTGGGTGGTTGGCGCCGATGCGCCGTGGCGTGGGCGGTCGTACGAAGCGATGCTTGCCGACGCGAGCGCGACCGAGCCCGCGGGCGCTTTCGTCGGCGGCGGCTTCAACGTGATGATCTATACCTCGGGCACCACCGGCCGCCCGAAGGGGGTCGAGCGCGCCAGCGATCCGGCGCGGGCCCACCTCACCATCCTCGGCGTTGCCCAACTCTGGGGCTTCACCGGCGCCGATGTCCACTTGCTGGCCGGGCCGATGTACCACACCGGCCCGGCAAGCTATGCGACCATGCACGTGCTCATCGGCGCAACTGTGGTGATCATGCCGCGCTTCGACGCGGCCGAGGCGTTGCGTCTCATCGAGCGACATCACGCAACCAATACATTCATGGTGCCCACCCACTTCAGTCGCATTTTGCAGCTCGACAACGGCGCCGGGCGCCGCCCCGATCTGTCGTCGCTGCGAATGGTCCTGCATTCAGCGGCGCCGTGCCCGGCGCCGGTGAAGCGTGGCATCATGCACGTCTTCCCGCCCAACAGCGTGATCGAGTTCTATGGGGCGTCGGAGAGTGGGTTCACGAAAATCACCGCGGAGGAATGGCTACAGAAACCAGGCAGCGTCGGCCGGCCGTGGCCGGGGCACGCGCTGCGCATCCTCGACGAGCAAGGCAACCCGTGCCCCACGGGCACGATTGGTCTGGTTTACGTAAAGGGGCCGCAC
>CAZTDK010000554.1:0-4785 GCA_964611965.1 uncultured Binatia bacterium (SeqCode)
ATATAGGCTGTCAGGAACAATAACAGCTGCACTTCAATGCTTGTGCTGCCAGACCATTGGTAGTGGAATTCGCGCCCCGCTCGTCCTCAATCTGGGCAACGAGATTGATGATGCAGCGTGCCGGCAGAAGCGCCGCGCGCGTTAGTCAGCGAGGCCGCCGCCCGGCTTGGCGAACGTCGAGCGGTGGATGGTCGCCCCGCGTGCCACGCCCTTGCGCTCGAAGCTGGTCACCGTCGTTCGCGGTGACGGCGCGCTTCCAAGCTCGACGAACGCACGTGTTGCATCCAGCGTGGCGCGCATGAGTGTAAAGACCTCGTCGACGTCCGTAGCGACGTAGACCCGACCCATCGGCTCCAACGTCTGCGCAACGGCGCGGCCAAACTGCGGCGTAAAAAGACGGCGGCGGTAATGCCGCCGCTTCCACCACGGATCGGGGAAGTAGATATGATAGGCCGCAACCGACGCGGCGGGAATCAATGTGCCGACGACACAGCTGGCATCGGCATGCATGATCCGGACGTTGCGCAGGTTGCGTTCGGCCACGGCGGCCTGCAGATAGCCCGCGAGACGGCTTGAGTGCTCGATGGCGAAGTAGTTTCGTTCAGGATGCCGCACTGCAATGTTGAACAAGAACGTTCCAGTCCCCGGGCCGATCTCAACGTCGACCGGGCCGTCGTTGCCGAAGATCGCGAACCACAGGGGACAGCTCTGCGGTTCGAGCCTGGGCTTGGGGGCTTGGGGGCATGAGGGCTTGGGGACTGTGAGGCTGGTCATCCTGTTAGCTGCATCGCCACGGGTATTGGAGGTCGCACAGACTGGGCGCCGTTTGGTGCGGCGCTATGTCAGGACACGGCCGCCGTCAACGGGAAGAACCACTCCTGTGAGGTAGTCGTTGCGCGCCAGGGCCAGAACGGCGTCCGCAATATGCTGCGGTGTGCCTTCGCGGCGCAACAACGTGCGCGCCAACTCGCGTTCGCGCAAAATCGGATCGTAGTCCTCGGGAAACAGGACTGGCCCCGGCGCGATGGCGTTGACGCGTACGGCCGGAGCCAGGGCTTTCGCCAAACCATGCGTCAACGCGATCACGCCGGCCTTGGCAACGGAATAGGGCACATAGTCCGCCCACGGGCGCAAACCTGCGACGTCGGCCATCGCGATCACGGCACCGCCGCCATGCGCGCGCATGTGCATCCCAAAACGGTGCGCGCACAGAAAGCACGCACGCAGGTTGTTGTCGAGCATCTCATCCCAATCGGCCTCCGTCAGCGTGTCGATGGGCGTACGCCGAAAGGCGCCGGCATTGGCCACCAGGATATCCACGCAGGCAAAGGTTGCGAGCGTGGTATCGAGCAGCCGCGCGACGTCGGCGGCGCGCCTCACGTCCCCTTGTACCGTGATGGCGCTCACCCCCGCCTGTCGCGCTTGCGCGGCGGTCGCCTCGGCCTCGTCTGCCGAGTGCCGATAGTTGATGACGACATGGCAGCCGGCGTCCGCCAGGGCCAGGACGATCGCCGCACCAAGACGCCGTGCCCCACCGGTGACCACGGCGACGCGTCCGTGCAACTCCGTCACTCACGCCCTTCGGGATCGAACTGCGGCTCCAGCGTGACCTCGGTCGGACACATCGGAGCCGCGAGCGTCAGGATCTGGAACACGGCGTCCGCAACGTCTTCGGGACGCAGGAATTTGCTTCGATCGACGCGCCGATTCGGCGGAACAAAGGTCGTATCGACGTAGCCGGGACACAACGCCACGACCTTGATGCCCGAGTTGCGAACTTCGGCAAACACAGCGCGCGAGAACACGATGAGCCCCGCCTTGGCGGCCGCGTACGCCGCTTCCCCGACGCGTGCCGCTCGTGCCGCACTCGAGGACATGTTGATGATGGCGCCGCGCTTATGGACCAACATGTCCGGCAGGAGGAGACGACTCAGCACCATCGGAGCGCGCAAGCACGTGGCGAGCATACGATCCCACTCGGCGACCGCGGCCTTCCCGTGATGCGCGCGCGGCGGGGCCACACCGGCATTGTTGATCAAGACCGAGATACTGCCGAGTTGCATCACCGCCCGTTGCAGCGTCGCCTCGATTTGCGCGTCGTCGGTGACGTCGGCGGGCAGCACCAGCGTGCGCACGCGTGTCGGCGCAACCTCGGCGGCAACCGCCTCGAGCTCCGCTTGCGTGCGCGCCACAAGTGCCAGGTCGCAGCCGGCACGCGCCAGCCGCAGCGCGGTGGCGCGGCCGATGCCACGTCCGGCACCGGTGATCAGCGCAATGTGACCTTGTAGTGCTCCAGACATGGCGTGCTTCTACCAAAGTGTCGGATCAGTATCCACGAACCCGAGAAAACCACAGACAACAGACGGGGCGTTCGTTCGCCACACTAGGTAGAGACGGTACCCGCGGCGTCAGTCTGTCACCGCCGTTCAGGCCGGCGCCGCGGGGCACAGATTGGCAGAGAACCTTGTCCGCTCCCACGTGGGATCGTCGCGGGCGCGTCAACCCACCGGGTTCAGTACCCCACTACAAACGCCACACTCGTGGTTCCACTCCCCCCGATGTTGAGCGTCGCGACACGCTTCGCGCCCTCGACTTGGTAGTCGCCGCACTGATCGGTGACCTGGCGGTACGCATCGAGGACCTGGCGTGTACCGGTCGCACCGACCGGATGGCCGCACCCGATGAGACCACCGCTCGGGTTGATCGGCAGCTTGCCGCCCATCTCGATGGTCCCATCTTCGACGGCCTTCCACGATTCGCCCGGCTTGGTGAGTCCAAAGTGATCGATCGCCATGTATTCCGACGTCGTGAAGCAGTCGTGCGTTTCGATGGCGTTGACGCCCCACACATCGGCAATCCCGGCACGCTTGAAGGCGTCGACAATCGTTTGGCGGGTATGCGGCAGCACATACGTATGGTCCTTGCTTTCGGCAACCTTCGTATCGAACTCGATCGGCGCCGTGTGATGCCCCCAGCCAAGAATCCTGGGCAGGCTCTCGAGCTTGACGCCACGCTTCTTGGCATAGGCCGCGGCGGCCTTTTCCGAGGCCAGGAACAGCGACGCCGCGCCATCGGTGACCTGCGAGCAGTCGGAGATCTTGATGCGCCCGCCGATGACCGAGTTGAACTTGTCCGTCGAGCAGGCGTGGTCCTCCGTCATGTACCAGTTGCGCGTCTGAGCGAGCGGGTTGCGTTTGGCGTTCGAATAATTCACGGCGGAAATATGCGCCAGGTGCTCTGCCTTGAGGCCGTAACGCTTGTCGTATTCATCACCGAGGCGCCCGAAGAGTTTTGGAAAGGGGAATTCGATGCCCTTGGCTTCGCGCTCGTACCAGGCCGCCGTACCAAGAAAGTCGCCGCCCTTCGCGGGATCGACGGTCTTCATCTGCTCGACGCCGACGACCATCGCGAGGTCGTAGCGTCCGGCTTCGATCTCAGCGGACGCGGCGAGAATGGCGATGCTACCGGAAGCGCACGCCGCCTCGTGACGCGAGGTCGGGAGACCGGAGAAGCTCGGGTCGACGTCGACGAGGAAGGCGCCCAAGTGGCCCTGCATCGCATAGAGCTCGGCGGCAAAGTTGCCGACGTGGCCGACTTCGACGTCCTTGGGCTCCAACCCAGTGGCCTCCAGACCGCCCTCAACTGCCTCGCGCAGCAGCGCGACGATGTGCTTGTTCTCTTTGTTCCAGTTACGGGCGAAATCCGTTTGATATCCACCGAGCACATAAATTGGAGCTGCCATGTTGCCTCCCTTCGTCAGCTGACTGCGTGACGAAAACCTACCATCGGTGTCAACGTTCAAGCAAGACAGTGTTCAAGGGCTTGGGGGCGCGAGGGATCGAGGGCATCAGTTCCCCCAAGCCCCCAGGCCCCCAAGCCGATACCTAGCCGTCACCCCGCGAAAAATCTCCCCACGTTCACATTGGCCTCGCGGAACAGACGCTCGTTCGGATGCTTCGCGCCCTCTTGCAACACGCGCGGCACCGGCAGTTTGTACTGCTCAAGCAGGCGGATCGTCGTTGGGATGCCGAGCACGTCGGCGAGGACCGTGGGCGGGGCCCAGTTGAAGCCGAAGCCCATGATGCGGTCGACGTCACGCGCGTGGCGCACGACTTCCTTGTCGCCGACGCGGTTGAGCCCGTAGCTGACGTAGCCGAGAATCACCCGCTTGGCCAAGTCCGCGTCGGCACCGGTCGCCTCAGCGAACACTTTCATCGCTTCGCGATAGCGGCCAACGCGATGCAACTCCTTCATCTTCTCGACGAAGGCCACCTTGTGCACGCCGTTCTCGCGCGTGTCCTTGTACGCGCCGGTCTTCGGGTCGAGCACCAGGTTGATGGTCTGCTTGCCTTCCTTGATGCGCCGGTAGAAGCCGCCGTGCTCGGGCGTCTTGTTCCCGAGGTGTCCGTGGTCGATCAGCTTGTCCATGAACAGCGGCAGCTTGAACGTCGTGTGCGCCTCGTCCGCGGTGTTGGCGTGGACGTTGTCGACGATCGCCTTGTGGACGTCCCAGCCGACCAGATCGATGGTCGCCAGCGGCGACATGGCGCGGCCGGTGTGCGGACCGATGAGGTAGTCGATAAACGCCGGCCCGTGCGTTTCGGCCAGCATCGCCGCTTCGTTCAACACCTTGAAGCCCACGCGGTTGCCGGCGAACGCCGGCTTGTCGTCGCACACGATGGCGACGCGGCCGAAGCGCGTCTCCAGCATGCGCACAACCTCCGGAACCAGCTTGGGGTCGGTCTCGGCGTGCGGGATCACCTCGGTGCCGACGATCACGTGCGG
>CAZTDK010000555.1:0-4782 GCA_964611965.1 uncultured Binatia bacterium (SeqCode)
CGGGTGCCCTTTCTTGGGCCGTTCCCCGGTGGGGTCGCTCGCCGCTTGTCGTACTTGGCAGCCCCCAGCGACCAACGGGAGCGGACCATAGAAGCGACGCCGGCCGCAGGCCCTATTTCTTGATGTTGATCACCTGGATTTCCGTGAACTCGTTGTATCCCCAGCGCCCGTTCTCGTAGCCGATGCCGCTCCATTTGGCGCCGCCGAACGGGGCGAAGGGGGTCAGGTCCATGTGCTGGTTCACCCAGCCGGTTCCGGATTCGATCTCCTGCACGACCGCGGCAGCGCGCGCCGTGTCGGCGCTCCACACCGATGCGCCGAGACCGTAATGCGTCCGGTTGGCTTGCTCGAGCGCGTCGTCGAGGTTGGTGTACTTGATGAGCGGCAGCGCCGTGCCGAACTGCTCTTCGTCGACGAGGCGCATGCCGGCGTGCGCACCGGTGACGATCGTCGGCGGGTAGAAGTAGCCGGAGCCTTCCAAACGCGTACCGCCGGTCTCGATCGTGGCGCCGTTGCGTCTGGCGTCCGCAACCAGGTCCGTCAGCTTGCCCAATTGCATCTCATTGTTGATCGGCCCGAGCTGCGTGTCCGGGTCCAGACCACGGCCGACCTTGACCGAGCGAGCGCGGGCAATGAGGCCGGCGCGGATCGGCTCGTAGACACGCTCATGGATGTACAGCCGCTTGATGGCGGTGCACACCTGGCCCGAGTTCTGGAACGCGCCCCAGAAGAGGCCGTCAAGGATCTGCTCCGGATTGACGTCGTCAAGAACGATGGCGGGATCGTTGCCGCCGAGCTCGAGCGTGACCCGTTTCAAATCGTCGGCGGCCACCGACATGATTTTCTTCCCCGTGGCAACGCTGCCGGTGAACGAGATCTTGCGCGCCAGCGGATGCGCGGCGATCTGCGCGCCCAGCTCGTTGCCGCCGGACAGCACGTTGAGGACGCCCGGCGGCAGGATCTCGCGCAGCGTTTCGGCGAGCAGAAGTGAGGTGAGCGGCGTGTAGGGCGACGGCTTGGCGACCACCGTGTTGCCGGCGAGGAACGCGGGCCCCAGCTTCCAGCTGAGCAGGATCAACGGGAAATTCCACGGCGTGATCGCGGCCACGACGCCGAGCGGTTTGCGCACGACTTCGATGCGCTTTTTGTCATCGTCGAGCAGGATCTCGGGATCGAGCTGCAGCTTGGCGAAATAGCTGAACCACACCGACGCGCCGATGACCTCGCCGGTGGCGGCGGTCAGCGGTTTGCCTTGCTCGCGCGACAGCAGGGTTGCGAAGTCGTTGACGCGGGCGCGGATGGCGGCGCAGCAGGCGGCGAGCATCTCACGCCGGACTGCTTCGTCCTTGCGCCAACTCTTGAAGGCTTCCGCCGCGGCGTTCATGGCGTCGTCGACGTGTTCGCGCGTGCCGTGTGCGCACGTGGCAAAGGGCGCGCCGTCGGCCGGATCGATGACCGGGTCTTGCGCGCTGGTGGTCACCGACTGCCCGTTGATCAACATCGGATATGACTTCATTGCGTTCTCCTTTGGAGCTCCAGAACACTGCAGCGCGCCAACTTCACGCCGGGGACAGCAGGTCGGGGGCATACTTGGCGAAAAACTCGTCGCACCACAAGCAGTGGTTGCCCAGCTCACGCGTGCGGCGGATGCCGTCGGCTTCGCTGATCCCCAAATACTCGCCCATCTTCTCCGGGCGTCCCTCGTTGAGGGCTTGATACACCGGGTGCCGCGCGCACCGATCGAGAATCGCGACCAGCGGTTCCGCCAGCAAGCTGCCAATGGGACGACAGGTCATCGGGCAGCAGGGATAGACATCCGCCAGCTGCACGTTTACCTCGCAGCCTTGGCCGCGATAGTCGAGGAACCCTTTGGCTCCGCTCCAATTGCCGCAGAAGTTGGTCTCGGGTTGTGCGGTCGATAGATGGTTTGTGCGGGCGCGGCCGCGCGGCCACAGCGGCCCGATCCAGAGGTCCTGTGTCGCCCCCCAGAACGCGTAAACAGGCGCCTGCATGCCCCCCGAATCCGTGCCCGCGGTCGCGGCGATCGTCCCGGCCTCGACCATGCCGCGCGATGCGAAGAGGCCGACGAGATGTTCGCGGCGGCGCAACGTGCTCTTCGGGTGGTAGGTGTCCATGCTCGACACGTCGAGCCGCCGGACATGCGCGGCCAGCAGACGATCGAGCAGGGCCTCATCGAGCAGGTCGCCGTTCGTCTGCACCATGAGTTGGGTGCGCTCCCCGTAGCGGCGGTGCAAGCAGGCCAAGCCCTCGAACAACAACTCGGGCCACACCAACACCTCTCCGCCGGACAGAATGACGCGACCGACGGCCACGTCGTCAGGGTCGGGCAGATGCTCGACGCACGCCGCCACCTGCGCCAGGGTCAGACCCGGCGCGCCGGGTTCCGAGTCGTTGTAACAATGCCGACAGCGTTGGTTGCAGTCGCGCGAGATCACCCAGTAGATGGAATCCATGGCGCGCCGGCAGCGAGCACTACTTGCCGATCATCACTTCGGTGGCTTTGACGATGGCAACGACGTCATCGCCGACCTTGATGCCGAGCCGCTCCACCGAGCTGCGCGTGATCGCTGAAACGATCTCGCTAGTGCCAACCAGCACGTGCACTTCAGCCATTACGTTGCCGAGGGTTATCTTGGTGACTTTCCCTTTGAGTTGATTGCGCGCGCTGATCTCCATGGTGTCCTCCTTGAGTGCGGAATTCATCAACTACGATGACGTATCCGCCCGGCGCAATCTCCCCCAGCCCCTCCTTGGGTAAGGAGGGGAGATCCGCATGCATTCCCTCCTTACCAAGGGATTGTCGATTTTCTCGGATGTAGGGGCGATTCGGGAATCGCCCCACGCGGCGCTGCCAATTCGACGCGCCCTTTCGGGCAGTTCCCGAACTGCCCCTACACGCGAGAGGTCCGAACCCGAGAAGCGACCGTCCCAGGGGGGCAGGGGAGGTTGGAGCGGCTGAAACGTCATCGTAGTTACGAGTACTACAGCTTTGCGAATACCCCTTCGGCTGCGGGAACGCCAGGCACTTCCTCAGTGCGTATTTGGGTTGATCCAGCAAAGCCCAATGCCGCCGATCCTGCTGCCGAAAGAGTTGCGCTGCCCGGTGGCCGGACATAAGACTTGCCCGTGCTCCACATTCTCCGCCGTGTTGCCCCGTGGGTCGCCTGCGCGGTCCTGGTTTGGCCCCGCATCCTCGTGGCCGAGCCGGCACCGATCCAACTTCCGGGCGCGCCCGCGTTCGACGCCGCCTTGCAGCAGCGGCTGCGCGCCGCGTGGTCCGCCGCAGAAAAAGCGGCGAAGCCGCGCACCACACACGTCAACACCGACGGCTCGCCGCAATACCTCAACCGCCTCGTCTTCTCCCCAAGCCCCTACCTCCAGCAACACGCGTACAATCCGGTGAATTGGTACCCGTGGGGCGAGGAGGCGTTCGCCGCGGCGCAACGCGAGAATAAGCCGATCCTGCTCTCCATCGGCTATTCGACGTGCCACTGGTGCCACGTCATGGAACGGGAGTGCTTCGAGAACGAGGCCATCGCGCGGCTGCTCAACGAGAAGTTCATTGCGATCAAGGTCGACCGCGAGGAGCGTCCGGACATCGACAGTGTCTACATCGCCGCGGTGCAGCGCCTGAGCGGCGGTGCGGGGTGGCCCTTGAACGTGTTCCTTACGCCGGATCGCCAGCCATTTTACGGGGGCACGTATTTCCCGCCCGAGGACCAGGGCGGTCGTCGGGGCTTTCCGAAACTGCTGACGACGTTGGCGGACGCGTGGCAGACACAACACGACAACGTGATCCAGGCCAGCGCCAGCCTGACAAAAGCGATCCAGGAGTCGACGGCGCCTCCGGCCGTCATGAATCTTACGACCGACACCTTGCGCACCGCGTATGACCAGATGCGCCAGAGCTTCGACGCGACCAATGGCGGCTTCGGACATGCCCCCAAATTTCCGCAGGCACACATGCTGGAGCTGCTGCTGCGCTATGCCCAGCGCAGCGGTGCGCCGATGGCTACGCAGATGGTCGAGATGACGCTCGATCACATGGCGCGCGGCGGTATCAACGATCAGCTGGGCGGCGGCTTCCATCGCTATTCGACCGATGCGCAGTGGCACGTCCCGCACTTCGAGAAGATGCTCTACGATCAAGCGATCAATGCGCGCGCCTATCTCGAAGCCTCGCAAGCGACGGGCACGGCGGCCGGCGCCGCAGTGGCACGCCAGATTTTTGGGTACGTGCTGCGCGACCTCACCGCACCGGGCGGCGGGTTCTATGCTGCCGAGGACGCGGACAGCGACGGGGAGGAGGGGCGCTTTTATACCTGGTCGCGTCCCGAGATCCTCGAGGTCCTCGGCGCACCGAGCGGCGGGCTCGTCGCCGACTTCTTCGATGTGACGGAGCCGGGCGTTTTGCCAGGCGCACGCAGCCCATTGAGCATCCCGCTGCCCGTGGCGGCCTTCGCCCAACAACACCAGCTCGACACCCACCAATTCGAGCCAACGCTCGGGGATGCGCGCACACGGCTGTTGGCGGCGCGAAATCGCCGGCCGCGGCCGCTGCGCGACGACAAGATCATCACCGCGTGGAACGGCTTGATGATCTCCAGCCTGGCGTTCGGCAGCGGCGTGGTCGCCGACCCACAGTATGCCAGAGCCGCGGCGCGCGCCGCCGACTTCGTGCTCAACAACCTGCAGCGCAATGGTCGGTTGCTGCGCAGCTACCGTGACGGTGCGTCCGCGACGCCGGGCTACCTCGACGAC
>CAZTDK010000556.1:0-4777 GCA_964611965.1 uncultured Binatia bacterium (SeqCode)
GATGTGATCAAGCAGCAGCTGCACGCGCTTTGTCGTACGCTCATCTGGCGACAGTGGGCGGAGCGCCAGCCACTGTCGAGCCACGGGTGCCACCGATGGATCCATGATGGGGTGCTCACGTTTCGCAAATTGGTAGTACGGTCCGGCAGTGAGCACGGCTCGGTACGCCGAGTAGTGCGGCATCGCCGTCAACACACACAGCCCACTGGCCCCGGTGGCAACCGCCGGGACGTCACTGGGAAACAAGAGTTCCTGAACGACCGCCGGGGACGATTCCGGGGGCGGCACATCACCCTTCAACACATCGCCGGTGCGGACGTGAAAGAGCACCAGCGGCGATCCGGACGGGCGGTCCACCTGCACAACCTGACACATCGATACCACCGCCGCGGCGTCGAGCGCCCCAAAGAAATTCTCTACGGGCAGCGCGTGCGCGCTGACCGCGACGAGCAGCAGCGGTGCGAGCAACGCCGCACCGCTGCTGACTCGACGGAAGAACGTCATGGCTGTGACATCGGTGGATCGAAGCGTCCGTTGCCGTTCACATCAAGAAAGATGGGATTGGTGTAGGCCAGAGCGGTCACCCCACCTTCGCCGAGATTCCCATCCAGCAACTGATCGAGCGTCGTGTTCGTTTGCGCGTTGATATCCTCCGGGTTCATCGGCCAGATCGGCTTCGACACGCCATCCGTACCACGCACGACCACGACGACCCACGCATCCGCCGGCAGGTGCAGCGTCTGCGAGATGTCCGCTTCGAAGCGTGAGGCCCCTGCGATTGCCGGGTTCACGTTGACCGTCTGTACGGCAAAGTCGGTTCCCCGAACCTGGCGGACGCTCGGACTGACGGCGTAACTGGGTACGGTGATGCCGTGGTAGTTCGTGTCCGGGACGGTCGTGGGCACGGTGTTGACGTAGAACTCGACCGTATCGAATTCCGCCCATGTCGGGCTCTCGACGTGGAGGTGGACCGTGGCGGCTCCCTGCGTCGCTTTCACCAGCTTCGGCAAGCCGAGAGCGAGCCCGCCGACTTCGCCGGCGTCGCCCTCGACGGTCACGCGGACAAACGGCGCGTTGCTGCCGATGACACGCCCGTCGTTGACGTTGTGCGCCAGCTCGGCATCGTTCAGCTGCCCGGGTGCATCGCTCGACGAGGCCACGAAGTTACGTGGACCACCGGCCTGGATGGCCGCCGTCGTATGCGTATCGGAGTCGGACGTGCCCGTCTTCACGATTCCCTGATTGAGCAAGTTGAACCAGTCACCCAGGTTTGCGTCGAGCAGCAGCGCGGTTTGTTGACGGCTGCCCTCGATCCACAGCTCCAACGACGTGTAGCCGTCATCGTACAGATTGGTGATCGCCGGGTTCTGTCGCACGCTTGCCGGGTCGGTGAAGGACTGCGGTGGATGCAGCGCGGTGTCGACGCCGGCCAGCGCGAAAAATCCCAGGGTGGAGCTATTGAAGTGATTGATCTGCTTGACGCTGTCGGCCGGCCCGGACGCGAAGATCTCGGCCGGCGATAAGTCGTAGCTGCCGAGCGCGGGATAGTCGGCCCCGACGGCAACCCCGGTGCGGCCCCAGTCGAGCGCACCGCCGGTGATGCTATTGGGATCTGCCGCCAGCGGCCACATATTGAAATGCCCCAGGTCGAAGGTGGTGACCTCTTCGCTGACGACGAACCCCACATGATCCAGCGCTCCCAGCCGCACGAGGTCGGGATGCAAATCGGTGCGGAAGTCGTGATCGCTGGCGACGAAGTAGTCCACGCCTTCGGCGAGCATCGTCACGATGCGTTCCTCCTTGGTGACGTCCGAATCAGGGCTGTTGATCATGTGCACATGGTAGTCCGCCGACACGAATCCCGCCGTATCGATGACATGCGCCAGTTGCGCCGTGACCGAGGTTTGCGCGCCACTGGTGATGGTCACCCGCTGCGTCACCGCCGAGTACTCCGGCCCATGGCTAACGACGACGCCGTACTCGCCGGGCTGCAGCGGAAACGCGCGCGTGTCGCCGTCGAGGTCGGCGAAGGCAACGAAGGGGACGCCGAAAATGACCGCGCCTTGCTGTTTGGTGTCGCTGCCGAACACAAATCCACCCAACTTGAAACCCGCGACGTTTTGCGTCGACGTCGGATCCGGGCTCTGGTCGAAGCCGACGATCGAGACCTTGGCGGCCAGAGGCGCGCCGTCTTGATCGGTCACCGTGACCCGCAGGCTGCCGCTATCCGGCAGCGCGATGTCCTGCGTGACGCTGCCGTCGGCGCTGACCGTAATCGGATACACCTGCGGCGTCGTGGTGCCGGAGTCGTACGGGTACCCGTTCAGCTTGGCCATCAGCTTGTAGTTGCCCGGAGCCAGCGTGCCGGCATACTGCCCGTCGGCGTCGGTGCGCAAGGCATCGAGAATGTTGAACGCCGCGCCACTCTGGCCCGGCGTTCTGACCACCGACACGACGGCACCGGCCGCCGCGCGACCGGCGACGGTTACCCGCCCGCGCACGGTGCCGGTGCTCAGCCCCAGCGCACGGTTCTGGATGTCTTCGATCGAGCCGATGTCACCGGTGCCGACGATGAAGAGACGCTCGAAGGAGTTCGTGCTGCCGGGCTCGATCGCCAGCGCGCCCGGTGTTTGGAACAGCAACACGCTGATCAGGTCTTGGCCGGACAGATACGCCGTCACACCAGACTGGGTGAAGCCGGAAGAGGGCTGCTTGATCGGGATGACGCCGTAGGACACCCCCGTAGCGTGCCCGACCCCGGCGTACGCGAGAAACGGCAGTTTGGGCCGCAAGATCACTTCACCGAAACCGACGCCCGGTACGAAGAAATCAAGCTCGCCGCTGCCGTTGACGAAATCGCCGACGTACAGATTGAGCGTGTCCGGCCCCGTGTTCTTGATCGTCGTGACGATGCGCACGAACTCGTCATTGGGCGCGAGTGAATAGTCGGTGACGATCTCGACCGGAATGTCCTTGTCTTGAGCGGGCTCCGGAATTCCGCCAACCCCGACGGAGCGGATCGCGTTGGTCGGGTCGATCGCGTCGAGCAGATCATCGACGCCGGTGGTGCGCAGCAGCGCCGGTTCGCCGTTGCTGCCATCGTTGATCACCTCGATCTGCTGCACATTCACCGTCGACGAGACATTGATGAGCGGCGTCATTGCCTCGAAGCTGTCGCGATCCGGATCACCGGGGGCGCGTACACGGTCGGCATCGATGATGTTCCCGCCGTAGCTCAGCAGGAAGTCGAATTGCCGCGGGATGCCGCGAATGGCGTCACTGTCGCGAATGACGATGCGGATCTTGTCATTGGCGATCAGATAGTCGCCAACGCGGCCGCGGGCGAGCGGACCGCCGATCAGCTCGTCGGCGCTGGTGATGCGTGTGGCGTGCGCAAACGACTGCGGCGAGGGGGTTCCGGTCGGCGTCGGGGTGGCTGAATTCGCCGGGCATGCACCGAGCGCATTGTTGACCGCCATGATGATCTCGTTGATCGTGATGTCCCCGCTGTTGTCGCCGTCGCCGGCCGGGCAACCCGAGATCGGCGCAGCGCCCAGGTCGATGTTGACCATCGTAATGAGCTCATTGACGGTCACATCGCCGCCGCCATCGCAGTCTCCGACGCATGCGGCACTGCTGCGCAGCGGCAGCGCGCCGATGCTCGCTACGAGCATCAGCAGCGGCGGCAGAGACCCCAGCATCCATCGTATCAATCTATTCCCCGTTATCATCGTGCGTGCCCCTTTCAGCACACACATACCTATAGAACCACCGGCGATTTGCCTAGCACTTTGTCGGACTTGGAAGTGCACAGCGACCCAACGGGGAGCGGCCCATAGAAAAGACGCCGGCCGCGGGCCCCGCAGGTCTCAGCGGTTGCCCTCGCCGCTGTATACGCCGCGGCGCGGCTCGTCGGTGTATTGCGGCTGGCGGCCTTCGCCGAAGGCGGTGATCGCCTCGGGGAGATTGTCGGTCATGCCCAGCATGATCTGGTTGCGATCCTCGAGCTCGATGGCGGCGGCGAGACTGGTGTTCTCCAGGTTCGCCCAGATGACCTGCTTGGTCATCTGAATGCCGTACGGGCTGTACTGGCACATGCCCGTGGCCATCTCGAGAGCGCGGTCGAGGATCTCGGCATCGGGGACGACCCGCGACACCAGACCCATGCGCAACGCCTCGGCGGCGTCGATGCGTCGCCCGGTGAAGAGGATGTCGCTGGCGTGCGCGGCGCCGATGAGACGCGGCAGCAGCCAGCTGGCGCCGAGCTCGGTGCTGGTCAGCCCGTTGACGATGCCGGTCGCATTGAACACCGCGGACTCGGAGGCGATGCGCAGGTCGGCGCCGAGGCTCAGGCACATTCCGCCGCCGAAGGCGACGCCGTTGATGGCCGCGATGATCGGCTGCGGAATGTGGCGCATGATCGGGATGAGCTGTGAATAGATGCGGATCGCGCGCGGTCCGATGCGTGGAATCGTCAGCCCGTCGATGTTGGGGATCATCGAGTGATCCTTCAGGTCGAGCCCCGAGCAGAACGCCCGGCCCGCGCCGGTGAGCACGACGATCCGGCACTCGTTGTCGCGGGCAACGTGATCGAGCGCGCTCTTCAGCTCGAGGCACAAATCGATCGACATGGCGTTGAGCCGTTCCGGCCGATTGAGGCGGATCACGGTGACGTGCGGCCGCGCTTGTTCGAGCGTGACATTTGGCATCTGTGGACCTCCACGAGAGACGTTCGGCACCTTCTATAGTCGACACCATTGTGCGCCGCCATGTGCGC
>CAZTDK010000557.1:0-4774 GCA_964611965.1 uncultured Binatia bacterium (SeqCode)
GATTCCAGGCATGGAAGGCAAGGAGCCGCCACCGGAAATGAATGCCGAGCTGAACGGACCGCTGGTGGCATTCCTTGCTTCCGAAAAGGCCGCACACGTCAACGGCCAGATCTTCGGCCGCCGCGGTTACGGATACACGCTCTTCCAGCAACCCCGGCCGATCGCCATGATGTACAAGCCGGGTGGACTCAGCGCCGCGGAGATCGCCACCAACTTCGACGGCGTGTTTCTCGAGCACCTGCAGCCGATCGGCATCCCGCAGATGCGCAAGGAAGAACCCAAGAAGTGATGAGTGAACAGTGACGAGTGACGAGAGGCCGGCTGTCCCGCTGGCCTCTCACTCATCATTCGTCACTCGTCACTGATCACACCCCAGGTGAATCGTATGGTTGGTATTACTTCACACGGCGCCTACATACCGATGCTGCGCTTGCCGCTGAGCGCGATTAGCGGTGGCGGCCGCAAGGCCACCGGCGGCGGTGGCGAGAAGGCGGTCGCCAATTACGACGAGGACAGCGTTACCATGGCGGTCGCCGCGGCCACCAACTGTCTCGAAGGCATCGATCGTGCGAGCATCGACGGGGTGCTGTTTGCATCGACGTCGTACGCCTACAAGGAGAAGCAGGCGGCCAGCATCGTCGCCAAAGCGCTGGACCTGCGCCGCGACGTAGTGACCGCCGACTTCGCCGACTCCTTGCGCGCCGGGACGACCGCCTTGCGCGCCGGCCTCGACGCGGTGAAAGCCGGCTCGGCGCGCACCGTCCTGGTCGTCGCCAGCGACTGCCGGCTGGCGGCGCCGCGCTCGGCACTCGAACGCAACATCGGCGATGGCGCTGCGGCCTTCCTCATCGGCAGCGACGGCGTCGCGGCGACGTTTGAGCATCACCAGTTCATCGCCGACGAGATCATCGACGTGTGGCGCACCGACGGCCAACCCTACGTGCGCACGTGGGAGGATCGCTTCGTCGTCGAGCACGGCTATGTGAAGAACACGGTCGAGGCCGTAAAGGGCCTGCTGCAGAAGGCCGGGCTGTCGGCGAAGGATTTTGCGAAGGCGGTTCTATACAGCCCCGATGGCCGCAGCTACGCGAGCGTCGCGCGTGCCATTGGCCTCGACGCTAAGACACAGGTGCAGGACCTACTCTTCGGCCGACTCGGTAACACCGGCGCGGCGTTTGTGCCGATGTTGCTGGTGGCTGCCCTCGAAGAGGCGAAGGCCGGGAGCAAGCTCTTGCTGGCGAACTACGGTGACGGCGCCGAGGCCTTCGCCATCACGGTGACCGACCAGATCGACACGTTGCGCCGCAAGCGCGGCATGCAGTGGCATCTCGAACGGCGCGCCGAGATTGGCGACTACGACAAGTATCTCGCCTTCCGCAACCTGCAGCCGTCCGACGTCGACCGCAAGGCCGGCCAGGGCGTGTCGGCAACGGTGCACTTCCGCGACCGCGACGAGGACATCAGCTTCCACGGCCACAAGTGCCGCCGCTGTGGCACCATGCAGTTCCCGTTTCAGCGGGTTTGTTTCAAGTGCTACGCCAAGGACGAGTTCGACGCGGTACGCTTCTCCGACAAGTACGGCAAGGTGATGTCCTTCACCTTCGACTTCTTCGCCGGCAGCCCGGACCCGCCGCTGATCGTGAACATCATCGAAGTCGACGGCGGCGCGCGCGTCTACATGCAGATGACCGACGCCGCCGCCAAAGAGGTCAAGCTCGAGCTGCCGGTGGAGTTCACGTTTCGCAAGATCCACGAGTACGGCGGCACGCCGAACTATTTTTGGAAGAGCACGCCGGTCCGGTAAGCGGGCACCAGTCAGGACGATGTTGGTCGCGACAACAGGCGGATTGCTTGAGCGCGGCAGACAAGGGTGGGGGCGCTGTGCGTACAGCCGTGTCACACCGTCCCGGCTGTATGCAGCCCTCAATCACTGTCTCGCCGGTGGATGACGAAATCGCAGATCAACAAGCTCGGCGAAAAGCTGCGCAACGCCGTTGACCTGGATACGGAGACACTGTCTGCCTCCAGCAATTCCGCGCGTCCTACGACGAGCCGATGGCAAAAATGCAGACTCTCCTCAGGGAAATGGGGCTCGAAGCGACCTCCAGGCTGAAGACCATCAATACGATCATCGAGAAGCTGCGGCGTGAAAAGACGCGCTTGGCCGAAATGCAGGACATTGCTGGATTACGCATCGTGTTCGAGGTGGATCTGACCAAGCAGGACGCGATCGCGAAGCGGATCGTCGATGCATTCCCAACCGCAAGGGTGATAGACCGGCGGAGGAGCCCGAGCCATGGCTATCGTGCTGTACACGTGATCGCGACGCTCGATGAGCATCCCGTAGAAATCCAGGTGCGCACGCAGCTGCAGGATCTTTGGGCGCAGGCAATGGAGCGGTTGGCCGACGAGGCCGGCCGCGGGGTCCGCTATGGAGGTGCGCCGGAGACACGTGGCGAGGACGTGGAGAGCCTCCTGAACATTTCCCGAGACGTTGCACAGACCGAGGAGACGCTCAAGGAGCTGAATCAGATGGAGAGCCGACTCCCTCCGCCACACCAAGCGGCTCGGATGCAACGCCAACTGCGATTGCATATCGCTCGGATCGAAAGGTTACGGGCGATCCTGCGCGGGTACGAAGACACGATTCGCGCTATGTTGGCGGCGATGATCGCTGGAGGAGGCGCTTCAAAGTGACCCAGTATCTGCTTCGATATCGACGGTCTACCGGTGATCTTCTCCAGTTCGAGGATCTCGGGCCTGATCGTGCTGCCGCAACAGCCCAGCGCTTCGAGTATGAGAAGGCTCACAAGGACGATCCGGATATCGAGGTGGTCCTCCTGACAGCGTCGTCTCCAGAGGCTCTAATGCGAACCCATGCGCGGTATTTCAAGAGCGTGCCCGAGTTGGCTGCGGCGCTGGCGGCCGCTCTACCCGACGGAGGGCGTAGCAAGCAACGGAGTGCAGCAAGGGGACGGTAGATGAAGTCCTGGGCCCTGCCCGCAGGCTCTCTCGATCGTGCTGGCGGTCGCCTGCGCCACGGCGCGTGCCGCGACGATCACCGTCACCACCGCCGTCGATGACCTCAGCCCCAACAACGGCTCCGTCTCACTGCGCGAAGCCATCAACGGTCATCAACGCCGGCAACGACCTGGGTGATCCCGGCATCGCGGCGCAGAATCGCGGCTCGTTCGGCGCGAACGATGCGATCCACTTCAACATCCCGGGAGCCGGCGTGCACACGGTTGATCTGGGCACGGACGCGAGCGCACCGAATATGCAACTGCCGATCGTCACCAGCCCGGTGGTGATCGACGGCTACACGCAACCGGGGGCTGCGCCCAACACCCTCGGCTTAGATGACAACGCTGTGCTTTTGATCGAGATCAACCGCACCGGTGCCGGCTTTCCCGCCGGCACGGGCAACACGATTGCCTTCAACAGCTTTGCCGCCATCAACTTCCTCCCCCCGCCCAACCTTGCGGGCGCCGGGAATGCAATCCTCGGCAATGCCATCTTCTCCAACGGCGGCCTCGGGTCGATCTTGTCGGTGGTATTGAGGACGGGAACGGGGTGACCGCGAATGATCTCGGCGATCCCGACACGGGACCGAACAACCCCCAGAACCATCCGATACTGACCTCCGCCCTCTCCGACGGCGTGACGCTGACCGTTGGCGGCATGTTCAACAGCATGCCGGCGACGACCTATCGCTTGGAATTCTTCAACAACTCCGTCTGCGACCCCTCGGGTTTCGGTGAGGGACAGACCTTCCTTGGCTCGAGCACGCAGGCGGCGGATGCGTCGGGCGACGCCGCAATCAGCGTCCCGATCGGCGCGCCGGCCGGTGGCGGGTTCATTACTGCCACGGCAACCGATCCGTCGGGGAATACGTCCGAGTTCTCGAACTGTATCGCCGTGGTCGGACCGGCGAGCCCGACGCCGACGCCGACGAGCAGCGCGACGTCGACACGCACGTTCACATGCACGTCGACGCCGACCGTCACTGCCGATCCCAGCATCGCCGGCACGCGCACGCCGACCCCAACGCTGACGCACATACCGACGCTGAGCCCAACGGCGACCGGAGGCGCGAGCCCGTCGCCGACTGGGACCCAGACGGCGCCCGGCCCCACCATGACGTCGACCCCGACCCCCACACCGACGCCAATGGCCAGCGGCATGCCCACCATGACGCCGACGCTCGCACCTCTGCCGTGCGTCGGCGACTGCAACCATGACCACGCGGTCACGGTCGATGAGCTGCTCACGATGGTGAACGTCGCGCTCGGCAGCGCTGACGTCTCGACCTGTGTTTCTGGGGATGCCAATCACGACGCCATGATCACCATCGACGAGATTCTCGCTGCGGTGGGCTACGCCCTGGCTGCCTGTCCGGCGTGAGTCGCAGTGCCGGGTTCAGATTTCCGACCAGTGCCGAATATCTGAAACGACCAGACGGTTCACCCAGCCAGTTTCTTCTTGACTGAGTTCACAGGATCACGCTACAGATGGTAGCCGCCACCGTGATTTTGGCGATGGTAGATCGCTTCAAGGGGGAAGCATGTTGACGGCTGACAACATCCTTGAGTATTTGCGCGATGAGCTTCAGGTGAAAACGGACGGGGTCGACTCTGGGACGCTGCTGTTCAGCTCCGGGGTGATCGACTCCTTCGGGCTCGTCCAGATCATCGCTTATGTCGAGGAACGCTGCCGGATCCGCTTCGCTGCCGACGATGGCGCACACCCGCTCGCGGGTCTGCTCGTCCGGCGC
>CAZTDK010000558.1:0-4765 GCA_964611965.1 uncultured Binatia bacterium (SeqCode)
GGTCTGGCAGGATTGTTCACCGAGAGTTGCGTCCGACTCAACCACCCTCGTCGTACCGCTGCCCGAGCAGCCGGGTTGCTGCGGGTTGGGAAGCGGGAACGCCATGGTCGAGCCGCCACACACGAACAAACCCACCGTCCGCGTCTCCGACAAGAGGTCCACTGCTGCCGGGACGGCTGCGTCTCCAGTGTGAACATCCACCAAGGGGACCGTGCCGCCGGCAACGCTCACTGTGCCACCGGATGGTAGGGTGAGAAGGCCGGTCCCACCATTCGCACTCGGGTTAAAGTTTCCGCAGGAAATCACCGAGTTCGCCGTGCCGTTGATCAACGTCGTGCGCATGCGGTTGGGCAGGAGGGCGGAGCTTGCGCCAGTGCCCTGTATCCCCACCGCGAGCGTGGTCAAGATTCCGTCAGACGGTGGTCCTTCAATGCACCCGGCGGCCGTACCGGAGGTCACGGTTACGCTCGTGACCTGTGTCCCATGATTTGCAACGTTCCCTCTGAGGATGAAGTAGACGTGATTGTCGTTGGAAATACAGGTCACCCCACTCATACCCCAACTGGTCCGTACCACGGCCAACGTGAAGCCCAGACCCAGAAGTGCCAGCTTTCCCGCCCCGCTCCCGCCTACCATGCCAATAAATCGATTCAGCTCGCTAAAGCGCCGGAGGCCGCGACGTAGAACCAGGAGTTGCGCGCTCACCGGACGGCGCTTCTTCTCAGTGGAGTTTGTCATGGTCCGCATTTGATTCTACCGACGGCAAGTCGAGACCGTCAGCCCGGAGTTCTACGTGCGTATGTTTACCTACCAGAGCCCATGTGCCGGTAGCTGACCATACGCATACGGCTTCTGTTGCCCACAATCACTTCACTCGCGGCGACTGCCTCGACGACCAAGAAATACTTCCACCAGAACCGCATCGCCGAATACAACCACGAGCGTGCCGTCGCCGATGGCGTCAACGTCGGCTACGACGTCTATCGAAGCAAAACCCGCGTCACCGCGCAGGGCGGCACGGACGCCAAGTCCGCGTTCGATGGCGGTGGGGGACTGATGACCGTCGGGTGCGGACCGATCGAAATACGTGTCTGCACACCGGAGCAAATCTGGTTCAAAGCCGAAATGGCTGATTAGAGACGAGCAGCGTGCTCATGCATCCCCCCTGTGATGCGGGTGCTCTTCTGAACGCCAGGTCCACGACTCGTGTTTTTCCCTTGAGTAACCGTAGCCGACGCCTGACAATAGCCGCCCGGGCGGTACCTGCATCGGCGGCGCCATGGCTGGCACGCCATGTCACGTCGGCGATGCCACGTGTACCGGCGGGACGTGCACGACGTTCGGGGGGCAGGGGTGCGCCGCGAATTGCACCTTCGAGCACGACGTCACCTTTCTGATGGTCCCCGGGCAGCCGGATGGCATCGGGCTGCAGCCGGGCACGAGTGGCGTGGTGATCCAGGGCTATGGGTTGTCGATCCCGTGGCCGTTCGCGGCGGCGTGCAGTGCCACGGAGTGTCGGGTGTCACGCGAAATCTGGACCGTAGGGAAGCTGCGCAACGGCAAGATTCCTGTGGTGGTAAAGACCGGCGGGCGGGAGCGCTGATTGACAGCCGTGATCGGCATACTACGGATGGGCCGCGGTTTTCATTCACGCTCGCCCCTCTCGTCCCCGCTTTCGATCCGCCGGGCGACTGGTAGATTCCAGCCGTACCGGATCGCCATCAGGCGAAGGCCGAAACAGACGCCAGCTCGTGCGATAGCGGTCGGGACTATCGGCCAATTCAGTCCATGGCCGGCGACAACGAGCGCCGCGCCAGCAAGTGCTGCGAGGGCGTAGAGGTCGCTCCGGAGTACGGCAGGCGTCCGGGCGACGAGCAGATCGCGCGCAATGCCTCCGCCAATGCCGGTCAGCATGCCCAGCAGCGCTGCCATCAATGGGTGCAGTCCGTAGGCTAAAGCCTTTTGGGTTCCGGCGACGGCAAAGAGCGCAAGACCCGCCGCATCGAATATTAATATCGCGGTGCGTAGGCGCGCGATCAGTGAAGAGCAGAAAAAGGTCAGCAACCCGGCGGCAAGAGAAACCGCAAGATAACGCCAGTTACTGATCGCGGCGGGCGGGACGGCGCCGATCAGCAGATCGCGTGTGATACCCCCCGCACTGGAGGCCGCGAAGGACAGGACCAGCATTCCGAAGATATCGAGATTGCGTCGTGCGCCCAGCATCGCGCCGCTAATCGCGAAGACAAAGGTGCCGGTAAGGTCGAGACCCAGCAGAAGATCGTGGATCGTCTTCTGTTCGAGAACGGGGATCAGCGGCAACGGCGCACGTCCTGCTCCGACGTTGAAGCGTTTGATCGGTCCTTCATTCAGCCAGCCAGGCCAACGCGCCCGCGACCATGGCCTCAACGCCTGTCTGCAGGGTTGGATGTATGACGGGGGCGAACAAGGGGCTGTGATTGACCGGCAAGGCGTTGATCCGTCCCGCGGCCTTGGCTTTGGCATAGATGTCGGGATCGGTGCCGCCGACAAACCAGTAGACCGACGGCGCGCTCCATTCACTCCCGAAGCAGCCGAAGTCCTCGCTCGCCAGCGCTGGTCCGGTGTGCCGGACGCGGTCGGGCGGGAAATGGTGGCGCAGGGCCTGCGCAACGCGGTCGCTTGCCTGCTGGTCGTTGACGTTGAGGGGATAGCGATCCAGCGGGGTGATCTCCGGCACTCGCGGTGCAAGGGAGGCCTGTGCTTCGGCATTGACGATCCGTTCGATCGCTGCAAGCACGTGCTTGCGTACCCCCTCATCGAATGTCCGGATGTTCAGCTTGATGATGGCCTCCTCCGGGATCACATTCTCCTTGGTGCCTGCTTGCAGAACGCCGACGGTCACCACAGCAGCATCGGTGGCGGCGACTTCACGGGAAACAATGGTTTGCAGCCGCAAGACGATCGCTGCGGCTATGACGACCGGATCGATACTGGCCTGCGGCATCGAACCATGCGCACCGAGCCTGAACAGACGGATTTGTAGGCTATCGGCGGCGGATGTGATAGGCCCGGCGCTACCCGCGACAGTGCCTGCTGGTCCGACCATGACATGCTGGCCGAGCACGACATTAGGCTTTGGAAAGCGTGTGAACAGGCCGTCGTCAATCATCGCCTGCGCCCCTTGCGCCGTCTCTTCGCCTGGCTGGAAAACCGCCATCAGCGTGCCCTTCCAGGGATCGCGCCGTTGTGCGAAGAGCGCAGCCACACCTGTCAACCACGCCACATGCATGTCATGGCCGCAGGCACGCGCCACGGGCGTCGCATTCCCCGCGCCATCTGTGGCCGTGACGGTGCTGGCATAGTCGACACCACTGGCCTCCCGGACAGGCAGTGCATCCATATCGGCGCGCAGCATGACCGTGGGGCCTTCGCCGTTCCGCAGTAGGCCGACGACGCCCGTCTTGCCCACGCCAGTGGTCACCTCATAGCCATTGTCCCGGAGATGCTTCGCAGCGAGATCCGCCGTGCGGTTTTCCTGCATCGAGAGCTCCGGATGGGCATGGACGTCCTTGTAGAGCGCCTCGAGCTTTGGCAGCAGGCTGGGAAGGTTCGTCAGGAGCGTGCTGGAACGATCAGGTAAAGCCGTGTTCATTAGTTGCCTCCCGCGCATCATGCTTTGGTACAACATCTGGCCTGCGGCGGACGCCTTGCTCGATCCTAGGAATGTTTCGATGGCTTGTCGAACCGCTGCGTCCGTCGGCATGGGGAACTCCGCCCGCATCTCGAAGCGGCGCCATACCGCCGGGTCCAAGAGATCGGCGTGGTTGGTCGCGGCAAATGAGCAATCCCGTAGCCGGGTAATCGACGATTTCCTGCAAGATCACGCTGACGAGGTGTTTGAGTTCGCCCACATCCCTCGCGTCGTCGCGCCGTTTCGCGATAGAATCGAGTTCATCCAGCAAGAGCATCAGCATTCCGTTGACGCTCTTGGCGTAATCGAGGACATGGCGGGATCACTATGCCAAACCAGGTTTGGCGCGGGAATACCTTGCCAATGACCGCAAGCTATGAGACTGTGACGCCACGCACATAGACGACAGGGCTCATCAGGCAGAGGTCATGGGCGACAGGCCGCTGATATGCCGACACCTTACGAACCAGATCCGCCGATTTAGTGTTGCAGAACACGAACGAAAACGTTCGTGGCGGTGAGTCATCACCGCTCAAGCAAGCTCTAAAGGAGGCTAAGCCGATGATCAGCGTGATACCCGCGATCTTCTTCGGCCACGGCAACCCGATGAATGCCGTTGCGCAGCACGCCCTCCTCCCGGAGCTGTCGAGGTTCGCCGTGGCGAGGTCGAGGTGGCCGTCGCCGTTGAAGTCCCCAACGGCCACGGAGCCAGCGGCACTGCCCAAGGGGAAGTTGGTCGCGGCCCCGAATCTGCCAGTGCCGGCACCCAAGAGGATCGACACCGTGTTGCTGCCGCGTATTCCACAGGCGGTCCCGGATGGGAGCGGTCTGTAAATTCCGTCTCCCGTGTCACTCCAACCGGACAGCGGCTGTCTGACCGTCCTACCCAGGAACCCAAACGAGCTGGGCGCAAACCTTGCTCAAATCCCTTTGCATTTGGAGAGGAGACTCGATCATGCATTTGTGTGTCGCGTCATCGGATCAGCGTGAAGGACACGGCAGCGGCAGCGACTCGGTCGATTGCGCCTGTGACAACGAGAAGCTCGGTGTGGTTCGTAGGTACCTGCATGAGCGATTTCCCGACCGTACCGTTCG
>CAZTDK010000559.1:0-4763 GCA_964611965.1 uncultured Binatia bacterium (SeqCode)
GCGCTGATCGTGATCGGCATGGTGTTGCCGCTTGCCGGCATTCTCGGCTGGGTCGAGCGTAAAGGCAGCGCGTTGATTCAGGATCGCATCGGGGCGAATCGCGCCAGCATCTTCGGCTTTGCCGGCGCCGGCTTGGTCAATACGCTGATGGCGGATCCGTTGAAGTTCCTCACCAAGGAAGACGTGATTCCCGCCGGCGTCGATCGCCTGCTGCACACGCTGGCGCCCTGCGTCAACCTCTTCCCCGCGATCGTCGCCTTCGCCGCCATTCCATTCGGCGATGTTTACGAGGTTGGCGATCGGGTGATCAACCTGCAGGCGGTGGGACTCAACGTCGGCATCCTCTACGTGTTGGCGATGCTGTCGCTCGGTGTGTACGGCGTAGTGTTGGCCGGCTGGGCATCGAACAACCGTTTTTCGCTGCTCGGTGGGATTCGCGGCTCGGCGCAGATGATCTCATACGAGCTCGGAATGGGCTTGGCGATCGTCGCCATGGTGATGACGTTCGGGACGCTCGACTTGCAGGAGATGGTGCGGGCGCAGGGGCATCTGATCCTCGGCTGGATCCCGGCCTGGGGTATTCTCTATCAACCGGTGGCGTTCCTGCTCTTCTTGACTGCCGGGATTGCCGAGAGCAAGCGGGTGCCGTTCGATCTGCCGGAGGGTGAGTCGGAGCTGGTGGCCGGATTCTTCACGGAGTACTCGGGGATCAAGTATTTGATGTTTTTCATGACCGACTTCGTTGACGTCGCGGTGGTGGCCGGACTGGTGACGACGCTGTTCTTCGGCGGCTGGCAGATTCCGTATTTGATGCGCGACGGGTTCCATCTGCCCTGGGGCGCGGTCGTGGCGCTCCCGCAGATCGTCGTCGTGCTGCTGCGGCTCGTCGCGTTCATGGTGAAGGTGATTTTCTTCTGTTGGGTGCAGGTGCTGATTCGCTGGTCGTTGCCGCGTTTCCGCTACGACCAGGTGATGCGATTGGGCTGGAAAGGGCTGCTGCCGATCGCATTGCTCAACGTGTTGGCCACCGCGGTGGTGGTCTTGGCGCTGCAAGGGTGAAATGAGCCCGGTGTTGTTCGGTATTCTCGCGGCTTTGTTGATCGCTTCGGCGCTCGGTGTCGTGCTGTCGGCGAGCCCGATTCGCAGCGCGTTGTCCTTGGTGCTGACGCTGTTCTTTATCGCCGTGCAGTTTCTGTTTCTCGATGCGCAGCTGGTGGCGGCGTTGCAGGTGGTGGTGTACGCCGGCGCCATCATGGTCCTCTTCTTGTTCGTGATCATGCTGCTCAATCTTCAAGAAGAGCCGCAAGCCATCGCGCGGCTCGGGCAGCGCGCCGCCGCCGTGTTCCTCGGCTCGCTGTTTCTGCTCGCGGCGGTCCACTTCCTCGCCAAACCCGGGATCGGTGCCGGCACCGGCATGGCCGGCGCGGTACCGGCGACCTTCGGCAGTACCGAGTTACTGGCGGAGACGCTGTTCACGCGCTTTCTCTTTGCCTTCGAGATCACTTCGGTGCTGCTGTTGGTGGCGGTCATTGGGGCCGTGGTCCTCGCCAAGAAGACGCTGACATGACGGTCGTCCCCATCAATTGGTATCTGATCCTCGGCGCCGTGCTGTTCACCATCGGTGTCATCGGTGTGCTGGTGCGCCGCAACGTCATCGTCATCTTCATGTCGATCGAGTTGATGCTCAACGCGGTGAATCTCGTGTTCGTCGCGCTGTCGCGGCAATTGCACGTGATGGACGGACAGGTCGTGGTGTTCTTTGTCATGACCGTCGCCGCGGCCGAGGCGGCCGTCGGCCTGGCGATCATCATTTCGACGTTCCGCAACCGCGAAACCGTGAACGCGGACGAGCTCAACCTGCTGCGCTGGTAAACCGATGCATGCTGCCGCCGCGACGCACGTGAGCTACCTCTGGCTGATTCCGGCCCTGCCGGCGCTCGGCGTGCTGTTCAACATCTTTCTCGGGCCGCGCCTGGGCAAGGGCGCGGTGAGTGTGGTGGCGCCGGGTGTCGTTGGCGGCGCGTTCATTGTCGGCTGCTACGCGTTCATGCAACTGCACGACGGCGGGCTGGTGCAAAACGTCTATCCATGGATTCATGCCGGCACGCTGCAAGTCGATGTCAACTTCCGCATCGACGCGTTGTCAGCGGTGATGGTGCTGATCGTCAGCGGCGTCGGCTTCCTCATCCACGTCTACTCCGTCGGCTACATGGCCGAGGATCCGAGCTTCGTGCGCTATTTCGTCTACCTCAACCTGTTCACCTTCGCGATGCTGACGCTAGTGCTCGCCGACAACCTGCCTTTGCTGTTCGTCGGCTGGGAAGGCGTTGGGCTGTGTTCGTACCTGCTCATCGGCTTCTGGTACGACAAGGAGGCCAACGCCAGCGCCGGCAAGAAGGCGTTCGTCGTCAACCGCATCGGCGATGCAGCGTTTCTGCTCGGCATGTTTCTGCTCTTCTGGAACCTGGGCACCGGGGCGCATGGGCTCAGCTTCGGGGAGATCGCCGCGCACGCCAAGAAGATTCCGATCGACACGGTGACCACGATCACCTTGCTGTTGTTCATCGGCGCCACCGGTAAATCGGCGCAGCTGCCGCTGTACGTCTGGCTGCCAGATGCCATGGCGGGTCCGACGCCGGTGAGCGCTTTGATCCATGCGGCGACGATGGTGACCGCCGGCATTTATATGATCGCGCGTCTGAACTTCCTGTTCATTCTGGCCCCGACGACCTTGGCGGTGGTGGCAACGGTCGGAGCCCTGACCGCGGCGTTCGCGGCCACCATCGGCGTGCTGCAGACCGACATCAAGAAGGTGCTGGCGTACTCGACGGTGAGTCAGCTCGGATACATGTTTCTCGCCGTGGGCGTCGGTGCGTTCGGTGCCGGGGTCTTCCACCTGATGACCCACGCCTTCTTCAAGGGCTTGCTGTTCTTGGGATCGGGCAGCGTGATTCACGGCATGAGCGGCGAGCAGGACATGCGCAAGATGGGTGGCCTGCGCACCCGCATGCCGATCACCTTCGCAACCTTCTTCGTCGGGACGTGGGCGATTTCCGGCCTGCCCGGGTTTGCCGGCTTCTTCAGCAAGGATGCAATTCTGGCGGAAGCGTTCGGCAGCCCGAACGGCAGCGTGTGGCTGTGGGCGCTGGGCGTCGCGTCGGCGGGGCTCACCTCTTTTTATATGTTCCGGTTGCTCTTCCTGACCTTCTTCGGCGACTGTCGCGCCGACGAGCACACGCAGCACCACCTGCACGAGTCGCCGCCGAGTATGACCATGCCGTTGATCGTGCTGGCGATCCTGTCAGTCGTCGGCGGCTACGTCGGACTGCCCGAGCATTGGCTGTGGGGCAACCGCTTCTTCGTCTTCCTCGAGCCGGTCTTCGGTGCGCCGGCGAAAGAGGCGGTGCATCTGAGCGCGGCCACGGAGTATGCGCTCATGGGCACCTCGGTGCTCGTGGCGTTGATCGGACTCGGCGTAGCGTACGTCTTCTACATTGCGCGGCCGGAGTTGCCCGAGTCGCTGGCCAAACGGCTGCCGGGTGCCTACGACCTGATCTTCAACAAGTACTACGTCGACGAGGTGTACGACTTCGTCTTTGTGCGGCCGACGGTCGCAATCTCGACGTGGTTGTGGCGCGTCGTCGACGCCGGCATGATCGACGGCTTGGTGAACGGCACGGCCGAGGCCGTCGGTGCGAACAGCGGCTTGTGGCGCCGGCTGCAGACCGGCAACGTCCAGCACTATGCGCTGTCGATGCTGCTCGGCGCGTTGGCGATTCTGGGGTATTACGCATGGCGCTGATGGCCAGCCACCAGCGATCAGTCATCAGCGATCAGCGATAAGCCGATATGCCGATTCTTTCCGTCATCGTCTTCACGCCCCTGCTCGCGGCGATCGTGCTGATGCTCATTCCTCCCGAGCAGCACGCCGCGTTGCGCCGCGCGGCATTCATTTTCGCATTGCTACCGTTCGCGTTGTCGCTGCTAGTGCTGGCTGCGTTCGATGCGCAGAACACCGGAATGCAGTTCACGGCCAAGGTAGCCTGGATCCCGCGCCTCGGAATCTCCTACAGCGTCGGGATCGACGGCCTGAGCCTGTTCCTGGTATTGCTGACGACGTTCCTCATGCCGATCGTCATCCTGGCGAGCTGGGGCGACGTCCACAAGCGCATCAAAGAATACATGATCTTCATGATGGTGCTGGAGACCGGCATGCTCGGCGCCTTCGTCGCGGTTGATCTGTTCCTGTTCTACGTTTTCTGGGAAGTAATGCTGGTGCCGATGTACTTCCTCATCGGCATCTGGGGTGGCGAGCGGCGCATCTACGCGGCCATCAAGATGGTCATCTACACGATGGCCGGCAGCTTGTTGATGCTGGTCGCCATCCTCTATCTGGTGTCGCTGCAGGCGCAGCAGCACGGGCAACCGAACTTCGATCTGCTGCAACTCTACGACGTCTCGATCCCGCTGCAGGTGCAGCGCTGGTTGTTCGCTGCCTTCGCGCTGGCCTTTGCCATCAAGGTCCCGATGTTTCCGGTGCATACATGGCTGCCTGACGCGCATACCGAAGCGCCCACCGGCGGCTCTGTCATTCTGGCCGGGGTGCTGCTGAAGTTGGGAACCTACGGCTTCCTGCGCTTCGCCATTCCGCTGTTTCCGTTGGCGGCGCGGGAGGCGTTGCCGATCATCGCGGCGCTGGCGGCGACCGGCATCGTCTATGGCGCGCTGGTGTGCATGATTCAGCCGGATCTGAAGCGTCTGGT
>CAZTDK010000560.1:0-4760 GCA_964611965.1 uncultured Binatia bacterium (SeqCode)
CGCTTCCTGCGCAAACCATCGATACGAATACATCAAGCCGTTGGATGGGATCTTGATCGAGCGGTAGCCGCGATCGCGGCACCAGCGGACCAGCGGCAGGAGGCTGCGGCGGATGGTCGGCTCACCCCCGCCAAAGCTCACCTTGGTGGCGCCGCGCGCCCGTGCCGCGCTCAGCTGTGCCATCACGGCGGCGGTAACCATGTTTTCCTGGCGCATTTCGTCGGTCACGGAACAGTAATCGCACTGCACGTTGCACGCGTAGCCGATCATGACGTCGATCAGGACGTCGGCGTAGTCAAACCACTGATCGCCTAACTGGACCTGTGTCATGGCTTACGCGACCGCGGCGATCGAGCGTGTCCGCTCGACGCGCATGTCGGGCTTGTCCTGCACAAAGACTTGGAAGCCCTCGCAGGCGGTCGTCCAGGGGCACTCGGCACACACCGCGCGCTTTTCGCGCCGCGCCCCCAGCCAC
The DNA here is from genome assembly GCA_964611965.1 of uncultured Binatia bacterium (SeqCode). GTDB lineage: Bacteria > Desulfobacterota > Binatia > HRBIN30 > HRBIN30 > CAZTDK01. The sequence continues at coordinate 476 of CAZTDK010000560.1, forward strand.
CGGTAGAGATTGACCTGTTCCGGAAACCGCGGATCGGCGGCGAAGATCATGGTGCGGCCGAGCTTCTGCAGGTCGCCCACGACGTACTGCTCGTACCCGGGAAAGGCGCAAAACTGTGCGTTGATCACGTAGATCTTGATGCGCTCCGCGTAGTGGTCGATGACCGCCATCACCGCGGCCGCGGCTTGTTCGAGCGGCGGCACCACTTGTTCATACGCCCGGCCAAAGGGCGTCGTGAATTGGAAGTTGATCTTGGAGAAGCCTTTGGCGACCGCCAATTCGGTGAGGGGCAGCAAATGGTCGACATTGCTGCGCACGATGGTGACGTTCAAGCCGGTTTCGAGATGCGCCGGCCGCAGGGCCATCACGGTGTCGATGCCGGCGATGGTTTGCTCGAAGCTCCCGGGCGTGTCGGTCGCGGCATCGTGTACCTCGGCCGTCGCGCCGTGTAGGGAGATCAGCAGGTGACCCATGCCGCTGGTGAGCAGGCGTTCGGCGAAGCTGCGCTCCCGCAGCAAGCGGCCGTTGGTGGTGACGTTGATCGAACGGTAGCCGAGCTCGCGCGCCAATCCGATGGTGTCGACGAGTTGCGGATGCAGCGTCGGTTCACCGCCATCGATGTCGAGCAACTCCGTCCCCTCGTCGCGATGCTGGTGGAGAATGTCGGCGATTTTCTCCCAGCTCAGCGCTGCCGACACGCGATCACCCGTCGCACAGAAGACGCAGCGGTTGGCGCACTTGTAGGTGATGTTCATGATCAGCTTGCGCGCGCCACGGGCAGCGATCTTCATGTCGAAGGCGGCGCGCGCCTTGGCCACGTAGCCTGGTGGGCAGTTGGGCGGCTCGTACGACGGACGATGCTGGAACAGCGTGCCGTCTTTGAGATCGACGCCGCCCGGTGGGATGAGGCCGAGCGCCACGCACTGGTCATGCAGCGCCGTACCGCGAATGGGGGTCGCGAACTGCATCGACGGCCACGCCCCATGCTGTTCGTACAGCTCCCAGGCCATCTCCAGGGTCGCGGTGATGTGTGCCGGCGTCTCCCACGGGAAGCCGATGATGTAGTGAATCATCAACGGCACGCTCAATTCCTGGCACCAGGCGGCGACGCGATGGATCGCGTCGAGCTTCTGCCCCTTGCCGATCGCGCCGTCGAGATCCCCTTGCGTCGCGCTCTCCGCCGAGATGCTCAGTATGCTCACCCGTCCCTGCATGAGCCGCACGGCCTCGTGGCTCAGATGGTCGGCGCGCATGCCGTTGGGAAAATCGTAGGACAGGTCCAAATCGTTGAATGCGCCGAGCAGAGCCTCGAAATCCGTGCGCACATTCACCATTTCATCGAGGACGATCAGCTTGCGCGCAGCGAAGACGTTGCGCAGGAGGAACGCCCAGTGCTTCAAGCGGGCCAGCGGGATCGGCTGATAGAGCTTGCGCCCGGTCTTCCGCCATCCCGGATTGCTGGTGCAGAAGATGCACCGGTGCGGACACCCCGTGCTAGTCAGGAACGATCGCGTGCCGCTGCCGACGCCGAATGTGTTCTGCCACACGCCATCGGCGAAGCAGCGGTTCAAGAAGCGATCAAAATGACCGAGGTCGATGCCATCGAGGAGATGGAAGGGGTCTAGCGGATCGCCACCGCGCTGGCCGGGTTCGCTGAGCACCAGCCGCGCCGCACCGAGCGTAGCGAGATATTCCGGGTCGCCAAACAGGCGCTCGCCGGGATACTTGAGGATGGCATCGAGCTCGGGATAGCGCGCCAGCACCTGCTCGCCGTCGTAGTCCATATAGTGCTGGCCGCCAATGTACCCGTCGGCGAGCAGGAGCACGGCACGCGGATATTGCGCGCGTAGCGCCGCGATCAAATGTTGCGTTTCGGTATGCGCGGCTTCGATGCGCAGGAACACCGACGCGCCGAACACCACGACATCATACGCCGATTCGGTACCGCTCGCCGGTAGGCCGGTGATGAACTCCGTGTGCTCAACGCCGAGCACGAACCCGCCGGCGGCGCGGCGGTGCCGGCCCGAGGCCGGCAGAGCGAACGCATCGTAGACTTCGACCTGCGCACCGGCACGCGCCGCCAGCCCGGCACACGCCAGCAGGCCGTGATTGGCAAAGTACGGGTAGTCGATGAAGTCTTCATCGAGCACCAGCGGCGGGTTGACGAAGAGAAGACGTGGCATACACAAGCGTTCAGACTGGCGGCGGGCCCTGCTTTTCAAATTCGAGACGGCGCCGCTCACGCTTCTCGCGCGCCTGTCGCCCCAATTCGATCAACGGTTCGACAGGAGCCGGCTGCGGCGGCGCAAATCCGGGCAGGCTCGGCGCCACTGGCTGCACCGGCCGCCCATCGCGCAGACGCAACGCTGGCTGTGGCCGCAAGCGCAGCAGGTGCTCAGCCGCCTCCTCAGCCCACTCGCCATCGCGCAACGGCTCGAGCTGTCCAAAACCCTGGTCACGGAGGAAATTGATGTGCGCGCCGTCGCAGCGGGCATTTACCCGGCAGTCTCGACAGCGCAGCGACTTGCCCCAATACCCGTTGACCACGTGCTCGCGGGCCAATTCGCGAATGGCGACGCGCCCGGTTTCCGCATCGAACAATTCCTTGCGTAGGATCCTCGGTGCCTCCGCCAACTGGGTACGCGGCGCCAGGCACGCCGGAAACCCGCTGACGCGAATCGGCAAATCAAGCTGCGCGAAGAACTCCTTGGGGGCGCGCACGTCCTGCTCGACGGCGTCCTTCAGGAACTCGTGGCTCGGCTGATGCACACGCAGGCGCGGCAATGACTGCTGCACGCGCTCGCGATGTTCCAGAAGCCAGCGTGCGGTTCGTTGATTGAGCTCGATCTCGATCTCCATGCCAGGAGGGACTTCAGCTCCCGACAGCAGAACCTCAAGGTGTGCAGGTTCAGACGTGCTCACGAGCAGCCGGTTCGGCACCTGGGTGCGATCGACCAACCGCGACACCTGGCTGACCTTGGCGTAGATGCCGATCGCCGCGTCAACCGAGAGGCGTTCGAGGCCGGACAGATCATCTACCTCGATTCCGATGTACCGGCAGCCGAACGGCAGATCGTCCGTCGTCAGCTCAGCGTGCGGCCACGTTGCTTCATCGGCGGCCCCGAGCCACCACACATCCCATTGCGCTTCGTTTTGGCGTTCGATCACGCGATCAGCGGTGTTGCAGAAGGGCTCGATGAAGCAGTACTGACACCGTTCCTTCTCGCGGCATTCGAGCGGCGTGCCTTCATCCAGATAACGGCGCACCTGAAAGCGGCGACCATTGACCTCGTCGAGCATTTTGTGGGGATCCTGAATCAGATCCTCCAGCCCCTCGAGGAATTCCACCGGGAAACGATTGGTCCAAATGACGACGCCCGGATGGCGGTTGAGCCGAAAGACCTTCTGCAAGCGCGGCAGATGCTCCACCGGGTCGTAGAAGAGTTGATCGCGGTTTTCGAAGGCTGCGCCTTGCGGGATGACGTGCAGGAGATCGAACTCGCGGACGCCAACGGACAAGGCGAGCTCGACGATCTGGTCGATGTACGGCACGTTTTGCTTGTTGATGCACACGTCGATGTTGACGATGATGCGCCCTTCGCGCAGCGCCCGCATCATGCCCTTCATCAACTTGTTGAAAGCTCCTGGGGTGCCGGTCAAGCGGTCGTGAAGCTCGGCGGTGTGTCCGTGCAAGCTGTAGGTGATCTCGCCAAGCCCCGCGTCGACGGCACTGGAATAAAACTCCCGCTTGGACAGCATCACGCCGTTGGTCACCGTCTGGACGCGGCTGTAGCCGATGTCTTTGGCGTACCGAATGAGGTCGATGAACTTTGGGTGGATCGAGGCTTCGCCGCCCGACAAGATCGCCTTGTCGGCGCGCAGCTGCTCCCGTCCGCGCAGGATCTCCTTGCGCACATCGTCTTCCGGAATGTAGACGTTGCGCGGCGTGTCCGTATCCAAACAGAAGACGCAGCGGCTGTTGCAGGCAGTCACGAGGCGCACCCAGTGCTTCCTGACGTTGGCAGCGCGTTCCCGAGCCAGCATCCGAACTCTTAGACGCTCACCATCCATCACTTTGACCTCGCTGGGTTTGCCACGTACCGCCGTGCCCACGTGAACGGATGCGCAGCGGACACCCCGCCCTTTGCATCAGCGGCCCCGAGCTGGGCTCTCACGGTTCGTTCAAACACGTATCACATAGATGATGAGAAACGCTACTACTTTCGCGTCACGTGGGTCAAGCCGAGTCGGTTCGATCGGATGCGTCTGAGAGCCGAAATAGCCG
>CAZTDK010000561.1:0-4751 GCA_964611965.1 uncultured Binatia bacterium (SeqCode)
CTGTCGAGCCTGGGGCATGTGCCGGTTTTCAGCCGGCCGACGTGGAACCCTAGCCGCATCAACTGCTCGCTGATGCCGGTGGATGCGAAGTCGCCGGCACGCCCGGCCGCCATGTTCTTTTCGCCGATATGGATGAGGCCGTTGAGGAATGTACCCGTGGTCAAGATCACGGTCCTGCCTTCTATCGTTTCACCCATCTGCGTCTGCACGCCGCTCACCGTGGCATCCTCGATCAGGAGTTGCTCCACGCTTCCTTGGTAGAGAGTGAGCCCGGGAGCCGCCTCGAGCCGCTGCTTCATGCGCTGGCGATAGAGCGCCTTATCCGCTTGGGCGCGCGACGCGCGGACGGCGGGACCCTTCTTCGTGTTCAGCTGTCTGAACTGGATTCCCGTCTCGTCGATTGCCTTGCCCATCTCGCCGCCGAGCGCGTCGATTTCCTTGACGAGGTGTCCCTTGCCGATCCCCCCGATCGCCGGATTGCATGACATCTGCCCGATATGATCAAGATTGAGCGTGATCATCAGTGTGTCACAGCCCATGCGGGCGGCAGCCAGCGCAGCCTCGATGCCGGCATGACCGGCACCGACGACGATCACGTCAAATCGCTTCGAAAAAGGCCCCATGGTCACCTCATTGTTTCACGTGAAACAGGCCTGCGGCCGGCCATCATTTCTATCGTCCCTCCCCCTTCGGGGAGCCTCAGGACAGCATTGGTCGCTCCGGGCTGCCAAGCTCTGGCCAAGGCCCAATAACTATCAGCCAGCTACCAATAGCGCAGTACCAATTTTACTTTCCAATGCAAAACTCGCTGAAGATCCGATCGAGAACGTCCTCGCTGGTGACGATCCCGGTGATGGAGCCGATGTGATCGATGGCGTCTTGGACATCGACAGCGACGAGGTCAGCTGTTTGCCCAGCGCTGATTGATTGGCGTGCCAACTGCAAGCTATCGACTGCCTGCGTCAATGCGGCGTGGTGTCGCGCGTTGGTCAGCACCGGGGTGCCGTGCTCCACCGTCAGACCGCTGGTTGCCACGGCGATCACCGCGCGGCGTAGCTCGGGCAATCCGGATCGCTGTTGTGCTGAGACCTGGACCACTGGCATGCCGGCGGCCACTGCTATCGGCTCGAAGACGGGCGGGCCGAGGTCGATCTTGTTGAGCACCAACACGGCCGGCAGGCCACGCGCCGTTTCCAATACCGTGTGGTCTGCCGCGTCGAGCGGCGCAGAGGCGTCCAAGACCGGCAGGAGCAGCTGCGATGCGGCGATAGTTCCCCCGGTCCGTTCCATACCCATACGCTCGATTGGATCCGCGTGCTCCATTTGGCGCAAGCCAGCGGTGTCGGTCAACACGACCGGAATCCCGTCGAAGTCGACGGCTTCCTCGATTGCATCACGCGTTGTGCCGGCAATTGGCGTGACGATGGCGCGCTCCTCGCCCAGCAGCGCGTTCAGCAAGCTCGACTTGCCGGCGTTGGGTTTGCCGATGATGGCGACGCGCACACCCTCGCGAAGCAACTTCCCGTGGCTGTATGTATTAATTGACTTTGTTACTATTGAAATAGATTTATTGATACAACCTAGAAGTTCTACTTGTTTAACCTCGACGTCCTCGTCGGAAAAATCGATTTGTGCTTCGAGGAGCGCCTTGAGGTGGATGAGCTGGGTGCGCAGATTGTCAACGTGGGTGGACAGCCGGCCGCCGAGTTGTTGCACGGCAAGTTGCGCGGCGTCGCCGGTGCGGGCTTGCACCAACTCGATGACCGCTTCCGCCTGGGCCAGGTCGAGTCGGCCATTCAAGAAGGCCCGCTTGGTGAACTCTCCGGGCTGCGCGGCACGGGCGCCGCAGCACAGCACCCGTGCCAGCACCTGCCGGACCAGCGCCGGGCTGCCGTGGCAGTGGAGCTCCAAGACATCCTCGCCGGTGTAACTGTGCGGCGCGCGCATGTGCACCGCCAGCGCCTCGTCGAGCGCGGCGCCGGCGACGTCGAGAATCATCCCGCGATACATGCGGTGCGAAGTCCACTCGTGTGCCGGACGGCGTCCGCGAAAGACGGCGGCGGCGATGGCGACGCATTGTGGGCCACTCAGGCGCACGACGCCGATGCCACCGGGACCCTGCGGCGTGGCAATCGCAGCAATGGTATCCTCAGTATACATCAGGGCTGCGAGGGCGTGGCGGCCTGGAGGCTTGAGGGTGTGGCTGCACACCCTCCGAGCCGCCACGCCGCCACGTCCTCATCCTACCGTCGCTGGCGCTCGGCGTTGGCGGCCTTCGGGAATAATGATCAATCTTCGGAAGTACCCCTTCCCGGAGCTCTTCGTCGTCAGCGACGCATCGTCCTGCAGGATGAGATGGACAATGCGGCGATCGTGCGGGCTCATTGGGTTCAGGGTCACTGCCTTGCCCTTGCGCTTGGCTTGTTCGCCCATGCGTCGCGCCATCTCTTCCAATGATGCGCGCCGACGGGCGCGGTAATCTTGCGAGTCGACGAGGATGCGCGAGGCCCCCTCGTCGCGGCCGACGATACGATTAATCAGGTACTCGAGCGCGTCGAGCATCTGGCCGCGCCGGCCAATCAGCACGCCGCTCGTATCCCCGATTAATTCCAGCAGCAGATGCTCGTCTTCCGTACGTACGACGACGGTACCCTCGACGCCGATGTGACGCACGATCTCCTCGAGAATCTTGGCGGCCCGTTCGCCCGTTCCATCGTCGGCGACAACCGGCGTGGCGGCCCGAATCGGAGCCGTTGCCTCCGGTGCCTTGGTGACCGCAGGGGTGGGTGGCACAGGTCTCGGCGCCACGGCGGCCGGCGTCCGGGCTGCGCTCGGGCGCGATGACGCCGCTCGGGGCGCGGGCGGTTCGATGGCATCCGCACTGATCGGCGCGCGTACCGCGGCGCGCACGCGGGCTTTGCGGCTGCCGATGCCAAAGATGCCGCGGCTGGCGTTGGCAAGAATTTCGATTTCGACCCGATCGCGCGTCGTCCCCAGCACCTTGAGTGCCGCGTTGATTGCCGCGTCGATGCTGTCGCCTTCGGCCTCGACGGTTTCCATTTGGGTTCCTTCGTATCCTGTTTCGACGGTGAGTGCCAAGTTTACGGACTTGGCATTCTGCAGCGACCCAAGCGGGAGCGGACCATAGAAAAGACGCCGGCCGCAGGTCCTAAGTTGCGGTGCGGTTGATGTAATACTGCTGGGCAATCGTCAAGACGTTGTTCACCAGCCAGTAGAGCGCCAGGCCAGCCGGGAAATTGAGGAACATGAAGGTGAACATCAGGGGCATGATCATCATGACCTTCTGCTGCTGCGGATCGCCAGCGCTCGGCGACATCCATTGCTGGAGGAACATGCTCCCGCCCATCAGCAAGGTGAGCACCGGAATGCCAGGGGGTTGCGGCCACTGCATGAACGGCAGCTGCATCGCGCCGAGGCGGTCCGGTGCACCGAGATCCTTGATCCACAGCATGAACGGCGCGTGACGGAGCTCGACGGCATTTGTCAGCGCCGAGTACAACCCGAGGAAGATGGGCATCTGCATCACCATGGGCAGGCATCCGCCGAGCGGATTCACCTTGTGCCGCCGATAGAGCTCCATCATCTCCTTGTTCAAGTTTTCCGAATCGTCCTTGTACTTTTCCTTGATCTTGGCCATCTGCGGCTGCAGCTTTTGCATGGCGCGCATTGACTCGAAGCTCCGCTTGGTCAGCGGGATGAACAGCACCTTGATGCCAACGGTCATGAGGATGATGTCGACGCCGTAGTTGCCCGTGAAGCGGTTGAGAAACTTGAGAACGTGGAGCAAGGGTAGCGCGATGAACCAGAAGTAGCCCAGGGCGACGGCGCGTGACAAATTGTGGCCGACGTCCTCGAGCGCATCGAAATCCTTGGGCCCGATGTAGACGTCGACCTTGGTCGTTGTCGTGCCGGGAGAAATGGGAAACAACAGTTTTTCTTCGATCGTGTGGTCACGCAGCTTGAGCCACACGCGCGGATTTTGCGTTTCCGCCGGCACGATGGCTTCGAGGAAATGACGGCCCGAAAAGCCTGCCCATCCGATCGTCGCACCGTTGCTTCCGGTCTCCACCTTCCCCTCGGCAAGCTTGTCGAAGGGGTATTCGACCAACTTGTGTCCATCGAGGAGCGCCGTCTTGTCGAAGACCGTTTCGAGACCGGGTAGCGGTATGGGTTCGACCGCTTTGGCCCACATGATGCCGAGCTCGCTATATTGCGCCGGCACGCCTTCGGCGGCCACGATGGTCTCGAATTCGTAACGATTGCCACGGAACGTGAAGCGCTTTTTGAACGTCACCGGATCCCCGTGCCAGGTGAACTCCAGGCTCCCCGACTCACCCTCTTTGAGCGTCAGGGCATCGACGGTGGCTGCGTAGAGCGCGTTGCTGTCATTGAGCACCGGTGCGGTGGCGCCGCGGAGCTCGAGGCCAAACGGCAATCCTGCGCCGGGGCCGGGGATGACGGTTTCTTGTGGTGGGCTGCCTGGGTCAACCGTTGTCCGGTAGTCCTTCAGCTGAAAGCTCTCCAGGCGCGCCCCGGCCGTCGTGAACGTTGCGATGTACAAGTCCGTTTCGACGCGGATCCGCTCGCCTTCACGCGCCGGCTTCTCGGCGAGCTGCGCCGCCGCGTCTTCCGGCAGCGGTGCTTGAGCCTGTGAATCTGCAGCTGGCGGAGCGATTGCTGCGGGCTCGCTGCTGGATTCCTCTTCGGTCGCCGGCGGGTACAGGCGCTTC
>CAZTDK010000562.1:0-4747 GCA_964611965.1 uncultured Binatia bacterium (SeqCode)
CCTCGACGATACCGTTGCCGCACAGAGCATCAGCAACCACCACACGGCTGAAGCAGAAGATGCCGATTACCAAGACCGCAGCGATCAATCGTCCTGACCAACCTGTGCCGAACGTCGGGGTGTCACGAGTGATGCCGGTCACAGGGCACCTCCGTTTGCCACCTACACGCACACGCAGTCGTGAGCGCAGCCGTTACTCGTGCAGTGATCCGCCGTGCAGCCATTTCCGTCGTCGCAGTCGGCGTCGGATGTACACGGTGTGAGCGGGACACAAATCGCGGGACCACTCAGCCCACCGCCATGACAGGGCGCCTCACACTCGGCATCCATGAACGTCTGACAGCCGAGCGGACACAGAAACGGCAGCTCCATCCAGGCAAAATCCGTACATGCGGCAATCGGGCACTCACAACAGGTTTGTCCATGCGGTACCGTAGGCGTCGGCAACGGGTATGGCTTCGGCGTCGGTTCCATCCCGCAGCCGTAGAGCGCGTTCCCCACTGCCAGCAGAATCTCATCCACCGTGATCTCGCCGTCGCCATTTCCATCCCCGAACCGGCACGTCGACGTCGCAGCGTTCCCGAGCGCAATGTTCACCATGGTCACCAACTCGTCCACCTCTACGCCATAGTCGTCGTTACAATCCCCAACACAGGCACACACCCGGCTCTGGAACGGCGGATCAATGACGCACACGAGACCGGGCGGGCACGGCGTCGGCTCACAGAATTGCGGGGTGCGGGATGTGGCGGTTGGCGTTGGGGTTGGTGTCGGTAGGAAGGTCAACGTCGGGCATTCCGGAGGCGCACAGGCACACCCCGAGTCGATCGCCACACACGCTCCCGGTCCGCACGAGAAGCTGCCGCATGAGCCATTACAGTTCTGGTCACATTCAGGAGCGGTCGGCGTCGATGTGGGCGTTGCCCGCAGTACACACTGACACGTCGTGCAGCCATCAGTGGTCTCGCATACCTTTTCGTAATCCGGCAGGCACTGGAACGGTGGCAGCGGAGGACAGGTCGGGTTCGGCGTTGGAGTCGGTAGCGGCGTCTCGTCCGAACAGGGAAGCGCACAGCATGGTAGATACGGCGGCATGCAGACGTACGTGCCACAGCAGCAGTTACACGTTTTTCCAACCGGGCAGCTGTCGGGCGCTGACGGGCTGCACTCGTTGGCGATCGGAATCCGCGTGGGAGTCGGTGTCGGAGTTGGCGTGTTGTGGAAGCAGTCGTTGGGTGAGAAGCCATCCGTTCCAAATATCTCGTTCGTTGTAGTGATCTTGAATCCAGCTGCTGCTACCCCAAAGTCGGAAGCCGAACCGCGCCACCCCACAAACACGATCGTCTGGCAGTCTGCGTCGCTGCTACACGTGCCTTGCAGCAAGAAGCCATCGGGTACGGTCTGCAGATGAGGACCGACCGCATGATCGATTGTTCCACCCGCGATATTCCCGATGGGGCTTTGGTTGGTCTCGTCGAAGGTCACGGTCTGACAATCCTGCTCGCCAGTCGTCACGCTCGATTCAACCACCTGGGTCGTGCCGCTACCGGGGCAACCGGATTGCTGTGGATTCGGCAGCGGGAACACCATGGTCGAGCCGCTGCACACGAACGGTGGGATCGTCCGTGATTCTGACACCAAGTCCACCGCCGCGGGAACGACGGCGTCGGCGGTATGAACATCGACTAGTGGTATCGTGCCACCACCTGCGCTCACGGTGCCACCCGCGGGCATGGTGAGAAGACCCATTCCGCCATTCGCGTTCGGGTTGAAGTCGGCGCACGAAATCGACGAATTCCCTTTGCCGTTGAGGACGGTCGTGCGCATGCGGTTGGGCAGCAACGCGCCGGGTCCAGCTGAGAACGCGGTGAGGATGCCATCACCAGGTGGCGCTTCGATGCAGGTCGACCCGCATCGCTCTGAGGTAATCGCCACACTGGTGACCTGCGTGCCTTTATTGGACACATTGCCCCGCAGGATGAAATACAGGTGGTCATCATCCGACACGCACGTCAGACCACCGATCGCCCAACTAGAGTTCGCCGCGGTGACAGCACCACCGAGACCAACCGCGACGAGAATCAGCATCTCGATCGCACGACATCTACTGCCTCGACGACTCATGCTCACCCCCTTCGCCGTCTACGTGTGGACTTGCCGTGACCTCGTCCACGTGCCGATTGGGACTTTACTCCAGCATTCGAATCCTAGCTACTGGCGATTCGCTCCAGGCTCCTGGCTCACCGAAGGGCGCGATGTGTGATACATGCAGCGGTGTAGGTGGATTGCAACGGGGCACTCATGGAGAGATGATCATGGCAATGGACCGTAGCACCTTGAGGCTTTCAGATCTGAAGAAACGCACCCCGGCGGGATCGTCCCGGCTGATGAACGTGAAGGTACCGGTGGAGACGATCACCGCAATCGATCGGCTGTCAAAGCAGCTGAACGCGACCAAGACCAGCGTCGTGGTTGCGCTGTTGAACTTGGGGTTGGAAATCGCTCAGAAGAAGCCGAAACGGTGAGGTAGCGGCGGCATCACAAAGGTCAGTGACGCACGCTCGGCGTTGCGATACCGCGCTGCACCCCGGGGGGTCACGATATGCGCAGACTCAGCATTCTGGTCGTGTCGATCTTTGCATGGACGTTGGCTGCTCCCGGGTACGCCGCCGAGTTGATCGTCTCGGATGCCAGTGGTCGTCCCGGCGACACGGTGACGATCAGCGTGTCGGTGAATCAGGAAGGTGACGAGGTCCAGAACACGTTAAACGACATTCATTTCGATCCGCTCATCCAAATTTTCGCCGGAACGAATCGCCGACCAGATTGCGTTGGAGTTGATCAGCAACCGTATGACGACTGGCAGCTTGGCGCTTCGTTCATACCTCAAGGATGCACGCCAGGGGTCGATTGCACCGGAATGCGTGCCGTGTACGACAATAGCCGGAGTAATAGCCTGCTCGATGACGGGGCACACATCTACACCTGCAACGTGACCATCGACGCCAACGCAGTTCCGGGTGACTACTCGATGGCTTGTGACCGCACGATCCTGAGCCGCTACGATCTCACGAAAGTCGAGAACGCTGGCTGCAAGAGCGGAATCATCACAGTTCTTCCGCCACCGCCTCCAGAGTTGATCGTGTCAGACGCGAATGGTCATCCGGGTGAGACCGTGACGATTACCGTGTCGCTCAATGCGGAAGGAGATCAGGTTCAGGGTACGCAAAACGACCTTCACTTCAATCCGCCGCTCCAGATCCGCGCCGGAATAAACGGGCGACCAGATTGCGTTGGAATTCAGCAAGAACCAGACGACTGGGTGTTCTTCGCCCTGTTCAGACCTCAAGCTTGCATGCCCGGTGTCGACTGCAACGGACTGCGTGCCTACTTCATTCAATACGAAACGCCTACTGTCGATTCTGCTGATGTGCTCAGCGACGGGGCGGTGCTCTACACCTGCAACGTAACGATCGGTGCCACGGCAACTCCAGGTGACTACCCCTTGACCTGTGATGGCACGATCATGGGTCGCCGGGATGGCACAAAAGTCCAGAACGCGTCCTGCCACAGCGGAACTGTTACTGTCCTGCCGCCGATCTGTTCCGGCGACTGCAACAGCGACGGACAGGTCACCATCGACGAGCTCATCACCGGCATCAACATCGCCCAGGAGATCGTGCCGCTGGATGCCTGTGCGGCGATGGACATCAACGGAGACGGTGCGGTGACGATCGAGGAACTGGTGGTCGCGTACAACAACGCGCTGTATGGGTGTGGTGGAAAGTGAGCTTGATAAAACGGATCACGATCGAAGAGGATCAACCCATCGACGTGCCGTTCACGATCCGCGAGCGCACCTTGATTCTCGATCATGCGTTCGCTGATCCAAGTCTGACTGATCCCCTCGCTGCGGCTGATCAGAAGGACGACCAGCTGCGCGTGCCTTTCACGCTGTACGACATCGAGGAACTGTGCGGCTTCATCGCGGCGGCAGCGAACCACACCGCGGACAGGAAGTTGCGCCGGGACTTGCAGAAGCTGTTCGTCCGGCTGAGCGATCTGATGGACGGGTACGACGACGGCAACTGGCAGGGCAAGCTCTGACGCCACGCCAGCCGAAAGCCGGTGTGGCAATCGCGCAGAAGACCAAAGAGCGCGTAACCTCAAGTGCTCTACAGCTACACCCTCCGATTTCCAAATACGCCGTTCTGTCGGTTTGACCCTATACGCTGCCCTGTCAGACGGGCCCCGGAGGGTGTCAGACGAGCCCAGGGCGGTGTCAGACGAGCCCGGGACGGTGTCAGACAAGCCCGGGGCGGTGTCAGACGAGCCCGGGAGGTGTCAGACAGGCCCGGGATGGTGTCAGGCAAGTCTTCGCTGGTGGCAGACGAGTTTCGAGGCCTGTCAGGCAGCCTGGGGTGATGGCAGATGACCCTTGGGCCAGTGTCAACGCACCCTTCGGTGCTGGCTGTCGAGCCTCGGGCGATGTCAGCAGAGCCTTCGGTGCTGGCAGATGCCCCGTGGGCCGCGTCAGACCGACCTCGGGCGGTGAAAGACGAGGCGTAGGTGGTGACAGAGGAGTCTAGGGTGATGGTACCTCTGTCTTGGTCCCCACCATTGCGGTTTCTGTCACGGCCGGTCCACTCTCGCCCACCGTCAATCCGGCCTTGGATATGGCCGCGAAGGCCCGGTCACGTATCGTTATCTTCTGGCGCATGGAAATTAGACTTTTTTACTTGTCAGG
>CAZTDK010000563.1:0-4740 GCA_964611965.1 uncultured Binatia bacterium (SeqCode)
GGTGACATGGGCGTCATGGCCGCGCAGATTCATATCGACACCGTATTGCTGCTGCCAGATTTGCACGAAGCCCGGATCAAGGTCGACATAGAGCCGGCGCCGTACGGCGGCGAGGACCGACTGCAGATGAAAGCGGCCGGACAGATTGATCAACAGATCGGTGTCGTGTGCGAGGGCCTCCACTTCGTTGCGGCGCAGGCCCACGTGACCCGCGCCCTCCCATTCGAGCAGCGCGGCATGATCGGTGAAGCCGAAGCGTTCGGTGATCGCCGTGAAGAAGCGCGCATTTGCTGAGGACGCAAACGGTGCTGGCCGCCACTCGTCGTCGATGCACTTATCGGCGGCGATGTGCTCGACGTAGTAGGTGTCGAAACCCAGGCGGCGGAAACCAAGGACGTACTGCAGGAACGCCCACGCGTTCCCGGCGCCGCCCAGCGCGTGCTGCGCCAGCGCGCCGGCGATCAGAATGCGGCGGGGCATCAGGTCACTTCTGGGCCGGCCAGGAGCTTGCCCCCATCCGAAAAACGCTCAGCACAGAGGCACAGAGAGCACGCAGGAAGAGGGGCCCAGCCTTGCAGGCGGATGCACCCTCGCCCCCGCCTTCCGGGACGAACCCAACTCCTTGGTCACAGCGGATAGGAAAACCCTGCGGGTAGCGTTCATGGTGAAAATCGTAATACCTCGACCGTTTGGCCCTGTCGACTGAATCGGCCACTCAGCGGTAGTCCGCCGACGCAAATTTGGGGTGCGCCGCGATAGGGCGCACAAGGTTGGGTCCCGGGTTCCGCCTCCCAAAATCAATGCGGGGTATTGGTAATCTAACGAGAAGTGTGTACTAGGTGGGACCGATTTGCGAAAAAGGTTGCGGGTGCCTCAAATGGAATATGAGCATGATATTTTCTTGAGCTATAAACGAGATCGGGTCCAAGAGGAGTGGATTCGCGACCATTTCCTCCCACTTCTTGAATCAGATGTGAGTAACGAGATCGCTGGGCGTTGTGGGCGGCCAGCAATGTCGATTTTCTTTGACAAGGCGGGGGCTACGGCAGGCACTGAAGAAACGATCGTCCGCGGGTTGGAGCCAGGAGCAAAATGGGAGCCCGCGCTGCAAGAGGCTATCCGAAAATCGCGCTGTATGATTGGGCTTTGGTCGCCCAACTACTTCTTCTCTGGTTGGTGCCTGATGGAGTGGAAGAGCTTTGCGGAGCGAGAGCAGAGAACCAGCGCGACTCTTGTGCTGCCGGTCTCTGTGTATGACGGAAATAATTTTCCTGAGGACGCACGTGCCGTACAGGCCTTTGACATATCTGAGTTTGTGAACATCGGTGACGGCTTCAAAAAGAGTGAAGCCTATGTCCGCTTTCAGGCTCAGGTGCGCCTGCTGGCAAGCCGGGCCGGCGGGTTGGTTCAAGCCGCCCCCGCGTTTGCGGAGTTCCCGATTGTCACATCACCTCCGCCAAGCGGCGGCATTCGATTCTCCCAGCCTCGGATGTAGGGATCATGACAGACTTGCCCACCGAAGAGACCGGTGTTCGGCTGGATTTCGACGATTCCCCGGCCGGGCTTGTCTGTACCTTCTATTCCTACAAGGGAGGCGTGGGCCGGTCCATGGCTCTGGCCAACACAGCCGCAATCTTGGCGAAGTGGGGCAAGCGTGTCCTCGTCGTAGATTGGGATCTGGAGGCGCCGGGAATTGAAAAATATTTCGATCGCTGGATCCCGCTGTCGCGCGCAAAGGTTCCCGGTCTGGTCGACATGGTTCATTCGGTGATCTCGCCGCCTCTCGTAGACTGGCGGCAATGCCTCCTGTCCGCAGCGATTCCAAATGCTCGGACGATCGATATCATTTCAGCCGGGCGTGATGACGAGAATTACGTTCCGCGGTTGCGCCAGATTAACTGGGAACAGCTGTTCGAGAAAGGGAACTTCGGGCTCTTCGTCGAACGCCTGCGTTACGAATGGAGCCGTTCCTACGACTATGTGTTGATAGACAGTCGGACTGGCATCACTGATATCGGCGGCATTTGTACGATTCAGCTTCCGGACGTGCTCCTCAGCTTTTTTACTGCCAATCAACAGAGCTTACGTGGCGTGAAGGACGTGATGGCGCGAGTTCGTAAGGCGCATCGCGATTTACCCGTAGACCGTACCAGACTTCTGATGGTGCCAATTCCATCCCGCGATGAGAGTCTCTCTGAATACAAACGAGCGAAGGAATGGCGAGAGCGTTTCGCACGCGAGCTTGCGGAATTCTATCAGGACTGGATTCCGCAGGGTGAAGACCCGGTCAAGGTGCTTGATATCCTGAAGATCCCGTACTTCCCGTATTGGAGCTTTGGCGAGCCCTTGACGGTTGTCGAGGAAGACCCCGATAACCCCAAGACGCTCACCTATTCGTATCAGCTGATTGGTCGCCTGCTGCTCGGAAGGCTGAGTTGGACGGAGGTGACGAGAGGTGCTCTCAGCGCGAAGGCCGAGCAGTCGACCCAAGTTGCTCTCTCCGAGGATCGGGCGAGGGCCGAAAAGGCACGCGAAGAGGCCTTGCGGGCTACCGCGGAACGTGATCGTAGCGCGCGTCTGAAGGAGGAAGAAGATGCGCGCCTTCAGTTCGAAAAATTCATGAGGGTCCGCTTCGCACCTGCGCGAAAAGCTATCGTGCTCAAGCGAGCGGCGTATCTGTTGTTCTGCGCTGTATGTACAGTAGCTGCGATTATTGGCGGGGTAAACTCCTCTCAGTATAATTATGATGCGAGGGTATTCGTAATTGATCGGCCAGTCGTCGTCGTTTCGGTCGCGTTTCTGGCGGCTGCTGCCGCTTCGCTTTGGGGCCTACGAAGGAGTCAGCGTCTCTTGAGGTTTTTGGAAGATGAATCGCAACGATACCAGACCAGCATAGCGGACTATCGAGGGCTGGCGCTGTCAGCTGCTCTGGTGCAGTTTCAGGAGAGAATCGAACGTTCGCTCAGAGATGGCAAAGCCGGGTCTCTGCGGGAGCCAATGCGTTCGGTTGAGAAAGAAGCACCTACTAACCCAACCGCCGAGGCGGAGCGTGTGGCCACCGGTGCTATCGATCCCTCCACGCACTTTGGCGCTCAGGACAGTCAGTCGGCGGCGATGCAACTTCTGGATGTCGACGTATTTCTCAGCTGGCGCGCGTCGCCGATTGTGGAAGGCTGGATGCGTGAATTTGAGCCATTGCTCTCGGCGTGGCTCGTGGAGGCGGTCGGTCATGATGTTCGCTTGTTCACCAGCGGGAAGGACGCCAGTGGCGCATCGCGAAGTGAAGGGTATTTGCAGGCTTTGGAGAGCGCGGGTTGTTTGGTGGCTGTAATCACGCCGTCCTACGTTGCTGATGAATCGCTGATGGAGGATTGGTTGGTCTTCCGTAAGCTCAGCAGCCGGCCAATTTTCGGAGTGATGTTGGATCGCGCATCCATCGATAGCCGCTTCCCGCAGCCGGAGATATTTGACTTCAGCGAGTACGCCTTTGTCGGTGAAGGTTTCAGCAAATCGCCGCGATACGTTGAATTTCAATCCCAGGTCCGTAAGCTGGCCGCCAAAGTGGGTGAGAGTCTTCGAGCGCAGCATGTCACCAGCGCGTAACTGCCCATCGAGTAGCTGCTGGTTCCCAGGGGGCAACGGGGACGTGGGGTGCAAACGTTGCGTTCGTTTCTGATCGCACCGCTTGCACCCCACGTCCCCGTTGCCCGTCTGTCCCCGTTTGCCGTTCAATGCCGTCGCCTATGTAGGCGTGGCGTTAGTCCAGGAACTTCCACGTCCGCGCGCCGTCGAGATGGCGAATGCGTACGCCCTTCAGGATATCCGGGGCAACGTTCCTGGTATTCACACCCATCCGACTTGAGGCCGGATTCCTTGTTGCCACCCAGTGGGTGATGCAACCGCATTGTTGACAGCGCATGAAGCGGATTCTCCGGTCTCCCCAGAGATACGATGACATTGCGGCGCGTTTGGCGCGGATGCGAACGTCCGATGCCTGGTAATAGGCCCAGAGCGTCCCGTAGCGCCGGCAGATTGAGGAATTGCAATCCGTCAGCGTGCGGGGTTTCCGAGGGATATCGATCTTGACCGACCCGCAATGGCACGAGGCTTCAATCATGCGACATCCTCCTGAGGGTGTCCCAATTGTGCCTTTGCGGCCGGCAGGATCAAGCGTATTGGGTCAGTATCCGCCGCCACTTCAGGGACGTGGGGTGCAAACGTTGCGTTCGTTTCTGATCGCACCGCTTGCACCCCACGTCCCCGTTTGCCCTCGCCGGCTGTGTGATCGAGAAGAGCTGCTAGACTCCGGCTCGGTGTGGGCGTCGGGATCACGGTCGGAGTCGGTGTCCGAAACACCTCATCGCACGTTCCGGGAGGAGCACCACTGCAATCGGCATCATCCACACACGAAAACCCGTCAAAATCGCCTCCGTTGCAGAACCTTCCGGTCGAACGACACACCGAGTTGGGACATTGACCATCGTTCAAGCAAGAGACCGACTTGAAATCGCCGCTGACGCAGACCTTCTGGGCACCGACACAAGCTGCATCATCGGCACAGTTGCTCGCCACGTCACAGCATTCGAAAACGTTCGGACCAGATGGACACACCCCGGTGAGTGATGGATCGCACACCGGATTCGACGCGACGCAGTTCACGCCAATACAACCGCAGTACCCACCATCATGTATCCGTTCGGCCAGCCACGTATCGAGCTGAGCCCCGGGATTTGCGAGCCT
>CAZTDK010000564.1:0-4740 GCA_964611965.1 uncultured Binatia bacterium (SeqCode)
TCCCGGTCCGCTAGACACGGTGAGCAGACCGGCTTCCACAAGTCCGACGATCGCCCCCCCGCACGCGCCGCCGACTGCCGCTGCCGTCAATGACCAGGCTACTTCACTTGCTTTCATCGCAATCTACTACACACCTACGAGTGCGCTGCACATAGCTCCGCCCATCGATTCCGCTAACCCTCCCCGCGCTGCAGGTCGAACCAAACGTACTCGAATGGGGCTGCACCCTTACGGGTCGCCCAGAACGCCCCAGCCGTCAGGCCGAAATGCGCTCGATTATTTCTTGCGGCACCTCAACTCGCGTTTGGCGCCGCAAGAGCTCCATGAGAACCCGAACGCGTCCCCGACCCGAGCCGGGACTCTCGATAATGCCTACCAATCCTTCCAGCGGACCGTGCGTAATTCGCACGTGCTCTCCGCGGCGAAAACTCGGCATCACTCGGAGGATACCCTCGGGTCCGGTCCGCACCTGCAGGAACTCGACTACGGAATCGTCCACGGGACACGGCAACACCCCGACGCCGATGAACTTCCTCACGCCCGGCGTCCACACCACGTCAAAATACTGGTCCTCGATATCGATTTGGACGAAGAGATACCCAGGGAACAGCGGGGCGATGACGGATCTGTCGCTGCCAGCTGGAGACTCGACGATGCGCGGCAGGAACGTCACCACCCCACGCCGCGCCAGCTGATCCTGCGCAAACCGCTCCCGCCTCGCCTTCGCACCAATGACGTACCACCGCGGACTCAGCGCATCCATGTCAGACCCTTCACCCTACTCTCCGAGTTGCGCCAGGCGCTTATCCTCACGGAAAACCTTCTGCACCTGTCTGCCAACCCCGACGGCGTCATCCCGACCGGCAGGGCCCGGAATAACGACGCGATACAACGGTCTTCCCAAGCCCGCAGTGCCGGCCGTCACGGTTGCCTGAAAACCACGGCTGCGAAGCGCGCTCTGTAGCGCAGCCGCGCGGCGTTGCTGTGGCGTCGAAAACACCAGCAACGCGTACTCGCCCGATGCATCAATGAGGATCGGAAAGCCCTCCGTGAGCGCTGGGACGCGAATTGTCTGTCCGACAGAAATACTATCAAGATTCCGTAGGTCTGGATTCGCCAGTTCCAGCAGATCGAGGACCGTATAACTCGCTTGGCCATACTCCCTGCGTGCAATGGCCGAAACGGAATCGCCCACGCGCGCCACCACTGGCGTGAACTGGCCGCTGTCGAGTCGCGCCGGCGCGCCGCCAAAACTGGAAGGGTTCGTGCTCCCATTGTCGTCCGCCTTAATGGCTGCAACGGGCGGTTTGGGAACGACAGCTTCCTGCTTGGGAACCGCCGCCTCTCGCTTCGGAGCTGCGACTTCCGGCGTGGGAGCTGCCGCTTCCTGTTTGGGAGGAGCGACCTCGTGCTTGGCGAGCATGGCTTCTTGGTGGGGAGATTCTACTTGCGGCTTCGGCGCCGCCGCTTCCTGCTTCGGCGCTGCCGGCAATGTGGATGCGGCGGCGTCAGGTTTCGGTACTTGTGGGTCTGGCAGCGCGGCCCTTTTCTGTTCAGGCTCTACACGCGGCTCGAGCGGCGCGGTGGCAGGATTTGTTGGCGCCGGCACGGCGGCTGCCGGCTCGGGAAGCGGCTTCGCGCTCACAATGTCGCTGACAGCGGCTTGCTCGCCGAGCGCCGCTGCCGGTGCGGACGGGTACCCGACACCAGTGCCACGCGGCTCACTCCCTGGTCGGATGACCTCCAGTCGTGCGGCGGGTGCTGGCGCCCCTGCCAGCTGCACGTCATCGGCGTGCCGGTTCAACATGGTCCGCCCGACGGAGAACAGCCCCAGCAACCCTACGGCGAGAACGACGCCGGTTACACCGAGGCGCGCGCGCCATCGGCTCGCAAGCCCCTCGGGAGGTGGGGGCGCCGGCACGCTGATCGGCGGCTCCCTGAAATCGCCAAGCTGCGGCTCAACCGACATCAGATCGGCTGCCGCCTCGGCGATGATGTCCGCGCCGATCTGCTTCTTGCCGAGTGCGTAGCCGATCACCAGGGCGTTGTCGGACACCACGTTGACCAGACGGGGAATGCCGCGTGAGAAACGAAAAATCTGATCCTCCGCCTCGCGGGAGAACAGTTTGAGGTTGGGACAGTGGGTGGCTTCCAGGCGGTATTGGATGTACTCGGTCACTTCATCCCGCGACAAGGGAGGCAGCCGACAATTGATCCCGATGCGCTGCCGCAGCTGTCGCAACCCGGGATTGCTGAGCTTTTGACCAAGCTCGGGTTGTCCCGACAACACAATCTGCAGGATCTTTTCCTTTGCCGTTTCGAGATTCGAGAGTAGCCGGAGGTCTTCGAGCACCGAGAACTCGAGGTCTTGCGCCTCGTCGATCAGGAGGGCGACATTGCCGCCATTGCGCAACTCCTCCAGGAGAAAGGCATTGAGACGCTGAAGCATATACAGCTTCCTGCCGTTGAGCACGGGGAGATCGAACTCTGCGAAGATGTATTCGAGGATCTCCTCGAAGGTGACATTCGTATTGAAGATGAAAACGGTCCTGGTTTTCGGATCGAGATCCTCGAGAATCTTCTTGAGCAACGTAGTCTTGCCCGTGCCCGCCTCGCCTATCAATGTGATGAATCCCTTACGCTGCGTGATCCCGTAGTTCAGCGACGCGATGGCTTCCCGATAGCGGGCGTTGAGATAGAGAAACTTGGGATCGGGCGTGACGTTGAACGGGCGTTCCGTCAATTGGTAGAAATCACAGTACATGGGCTATCCCGCCGAGTTGGCGCAATGCGTGTGCCAGAGCCAAACAACTGCGGCCGTGCAACCATCCTTGAACATACCCTTGCATTCTCGCCAGACAGGTTGCCGTGCCGCCCTGGAATCTTGCAGCGGCGCCAGTCCTCTTCAATTCCATTTTCATGATTCAACCTGGTTAGCCGGCCCGCGCCCGCGTAGCTCGTTGGGCCGTATGCCGTGCAGCCGAATTTTCCGGTGTAGCGTGGCTTGATCGATGACGGCATGGCGTGCGGTGGGTGCAATGCTGCCGTGGTACTGATTCAACACGCGCATCAAGTATTGTCGCTCCGTGGCCCGCAGGAACTGCCGTAGTGGCAAGCGGAAATCCGACTGATCGGGCCGCGCTACGGCGCGCGACTCACCGCCTGGTAAGTCGATCTCACGAATAGTGTCGCCCTTGGCGCGCAAGACGGCACGCTCCATCACATTCAGTAACTCGCGGACATTCCCGGGCCAGGTATGCGCCATGAGCGGCGCCAGTGCCCGCTCCGAGACGCGATTGATCCCCTTTTCCCGCGCCAACTGGTTGTTGCGCAGAAAGTCGGCGACCAGAAGCGGCACGTCGGCAATGCGCTCACGTAGCGGCGGGAGATGCACGGGAACCACATTGATCCGGTAGTAGAAATCTTCGCGCATGGTACCCGCTGCCACCGCACGCTGGAGATCCTGGTTGGTGGCGGCAACGATGCGAATGTCGAGGCTAATCCTGCGATTGCTCCCAAGGCGCTCAACGGCACGATCCTCCAACACCCGCAGGAGCTTTGCCTGCATGGGAAGCGGAATACTCTCCACCTCGTCGAGGAACAATGTGCCGCCGCTGGCGAACTCGATCTTGCCGACACGCTCCTGCATCGCCCCGGTAAAGGCACCGCGTTCGTACCCGAAGAGCTCACTCTCCAGTAGCGCGTCGGGAACCGCCGCGCAGTTGATCGGCACAAAACGTCCGGCCTTGCGCTTGCCATGGAAATGGATGGCGCGGGCCACCAGTTCCTTCCCCGTACCGGACTCGCCGGTGATAACCACGGTCACTTCACTCGAGGCCAGCATTTCGATGGTCGAGAAGACCTCGAGCATGACGGGGTCACGACTGATCATGTTGCCGAACGTGTAGCGATCCGATAGCTGCCGGCGCAGATACTCGATCTCGTCCAGCAGACGTCGCCGTTCCAGCACTTTTTGCGTCGCTAGCAGGATATCGTCAGGTTCGAAGGGTTTCGTAATATAATCGTAGGCCCCTTGCCGCATCGCTTCCACTGCACCCTTGATGCTGCCGTAGCCGGTGATCATGATCACATCGACGTTTGGCCAACGCTCGCGAATCTCCTTGGTCAGCGTCACGCCGTCACTCCCCGGAATTTTGAGGTCGACCACGGCAATGGTGAACTCGGCTCCATCGAGCTTGTCGAGCGCTTCGTCGACGGTCGCCGCCGCTTCCACGTCATACCCGTGCGTCGAGTACAACCCCTCGAGCTGGCGCCGAATCAGCGGGTCGTCGTCAACAATCAGAATTCGAGTGGGGAGCACTGGCACCTGCCCTACGACTGGAGCGGAAGCATTATTTCCCACAATACGCCTCCTGAAGCAGTCGGACTCTGTTCCAACATTCCGCCATGAATCTCGAGCAGCTTCTCAGCCACGGCCCATTGAATCTCGGATTCGGAGGAGCTCTCCAAAACGCAACCGCCAGGGATCACAATCGTCAACGCCAACGATGCAACATCGGTTCGTCTTGCAATCTTGATTCGAATAGCCTCTTCGCAACCCGGTTGACGGCGCAATCGCAGGCGCAACAGACCAAAGGCGCGCGCCAAACGGCCCGCGTCCACCAAGAGGCGGCCGTCCGCGGGACCTTCGCCTTCAATTGTCACCGGCTG
Source organism: uncultured Binatia bacterium (SeqCode) (assembly GCA_964611965.1). GTDB lineage: Bacteria > Desulfobacterota > Binatia > HRBIN30 > HRBIN30 > CAZTDK01. Next base: position 4,672 of record CAZTDK010000564.1, read on the forward strand.
ACCCACCGCGTTATCCACCTGCTGCGCCATGCTTTGGACAACATCGCTCGACAACACCTCTTGCACGGA
>CAZTDK010000565.1:0-4728 GCA_964611965.1 uncultured Binatia bacterium (SeqCode)
CTCCCGTTGGGCGGGAACGGCGGCGGCGGCGCCCATAGCGCTCGCCGACGCACCCAGGAACAGCGTTCTTTGGAAGGACGGGTTCCCGTTACCGCTTCGCGTTGAGAAGGGGAGCGGCAGGCGTGCCCTGCCGATCACTATGGTGGAACTTCTGAGGGATGGTTCCATCCCTGGGCGCCGGGGCGGAGCGAGGTGCCCCGCTGATTCCCGGCGCAGGAGAGGACGGGAGAAAGGTGGTGCGGGCGGAGGGACTCGAACCCTCACGAGCGTTAGCTCAACGGATTTTCATACCGTCTACGGCTTTCGCCGCCCTGCCCTTGCGCTTGGGAGCGCGATGCAGGTTTGCGGTCTGGACTATCCCTTCACCGTACCCAGGATCTAGATCCGGAGGTTAGGTGCTGCCCGTCTAGTCTCTACACCTTCCCGGCTGGAGCGTTCCGACCGGGCTTGGCTCGGGATTGCCATATCAAAGGGTTCCCCGAATTTGGGCAGTTCTACATCACCGGTTTCCCGGCGAGCACTCAATTTTGCATAAGTCCGTTGCGTCTGCCATTTCGCCACGCCCGCATGACCACGGCTGACAATAGAGGTAGATGATACGGCGGCCAAGCAGAATTTGCAAAGGAAACTGCGAGCGCAAGGAGACCGGAGTACACAGTTACGCGTCCGCCAGTGCTCCCGACAAACGGGGTCCGTTCGTTGTGTCTTCCGGTTTACTGGGCGGATAGGCGGAAAATAGGTATGGCTCCATCCAGACGCCGAGGGGAAGAGTCAGAGAATGCAAAGGATCTCCGTCACTCTTCGTCGTCTCGTTGGTCCGCTTCGCGATTCTTCCCCTTCTTCTTTTTGGGCCGCATGATGTTGATCGCGGCGGCATCGAGATTGGTCTTGATGTGCGCGGCGTAGTATTTCTCGATCATCTCGACGCTGGTGCGGCAGTTCTTCGCGATCTGATAGATGTCGGCTCCCTCCATTAGGCGGAGACAGATATATGTGTGCCGCAGACTATAGGCGGTGCGTGGCCGGCCTTCTCGGTCGACCTTCAGGCCCTCTTCGGCCAGGATTGTCTTGAAGAGTTGGCGTGGATATTTGGGAAAGAGCAGGTCCGTGGGATTCGGCTCGCGTTTGTTCTTCAGCGCGGGCGTGCGAACGGCCTCCTCTTTCGCGTCGCCGGGATCGCGGCTCAGCTTCGCCGCCTGCTGGACGGCACGCGCGACGTTTCGGACCTTCAGTCGCTCGAAGGGGCGCACTGCGCCGGACATACTTTTGCAATAGCCGACGCCGCGTTTCCCACGGACCTCGATTTCAAGGATCGTTTGTCCGCTCGCGTCGTCCTCAACGATGGTCACGTCCCTGAACTGAAGGCGCATTGCCTCATCCGGCCGAAGTCCGGTATTGGCCATGAACAGGACAAAGTCGTGAAGCTGCTCTGATTCAAATTTATAGCGAGCCCTCTTCGGCTCGTGCGCGCGTTTTCGCGTCGCTTCGTAGAGCTTCTTGTATTCCTCGGGTGAAAACCACGCGCGATGCGAAATTTTCGAGGATGCGCGGTAGGGTTCTGACAGATCCGGAAGGTGGTCAAGCCATCCATGGCGGACAGCCGTCTTCAGCGTCTGGCGCAGCGTAACGATCTCCTGATGGATCGTATTGCGGGCCGGCGGCTTGCCGCGCTTCGCCATCGCCTTTTCGAGCCGATGAATTCGGTATTCCTGAACCGTGCCGCCGGTAATCTCGGAAAGCCCCATGGCGCCGAAGAACGGCACCAGGTGCACGCGTGAACGCCACTCTTGGCCCTCGACGTAGACCTTGTTTCGTTGGCCCTGGGTGATGATTTCGTACTCGCGCAGAAACTGAGCTGACGCGTCAGCGAAGGTCTTTTCTGTCTTGATCTCGCCGCTCCGGAGCTTGCCCCGGAGTTGTAGGTACCAGTCCTCGGCGATCTCCTTGGCTTTGGAGAGGCTGTCCTCCTTCGTGCTCCGGCGCCGGTTCTTGCCGGCGAGATAGCTGGAACACTGCCAGTGGCTGCTGTTCGGACGTCTGTAGACGTGGACTTTGCCGCCGAGGATGGTGTGAGTTTCTGTCATGCGTTGGCCTCCAAAAGCCTTCCAGAGCCTTAAAAGTGTGTAAGGACTGTGAAAGGATATCGGAGGCGCGAAGAAAGTCAATAACTCATTGGTTTTTGGTACTTTTATTCACTTTTTGATTTCGATATTTAGGATTTTAAGTCCTGTGTGTCTGCCAGTTCCACCACCCCGGCACAGAGGAAAATCAATAACTTAGGCCCGGTCGCTGCCACTCTGATACCCCAACTGCTACCAAACTGCTACCACTTTCCCGAAACCCTTGTGGCACAAGGGCTAGCGCCCTGTACCATCGAGCAAACCCTTGTCCGATGCGGCTTCCGGAGCGCTCCCCACAGTGCCAAATACCGCCCCGACGACCGATGACATGGTACCCGCCGTCCTACGCGTGTTGAACCAGTGCGCGTAGACGGACAGGGTGATCGTAGGCTTGGCGTGTCCGAGAAACTTGGCCACCTCGAGACAGTCCGTGCCGCCCAAGATCAACGCCGACGCGCACGTGTGACGCAGGGAGTGCAAGGTCACCTGACGCAGCTTGGCGGCCTTAAGGGCCGGCCGGAGCGTACCGTAGGTGATAGTCGTGCGATGTCGTGGGCTCCCATCCAAGTTGGGGAAAACTAGGTTGAACGACCCCTTTGGGCAAGCCAGCTTCCAGGGTTTCAATGCCGACACCAACTCCGGCGCTAGGTCGATCGTGCGCTTGCCCGCCGTCGTCTTCGGTTCATAAAATCGTGGATTGCTCCCAGGCTGCCCGCGGAGCTTCGCCCACGAGAGGGAACGCCGAATGCTCAGGCGCCCAGTTTGAAAGTTTACGTCATCCCACGTAAGGGCCGTCAGCTCACCCACACGCGCGCCGGTGAGCACCGCCGTAAGGAGGTATGTCTTATCGAACCCGGCGGCCGCCGCAGCGATCAGTGGCGCGGCCTCTTCCGGTGAAAGAACATCATCCGGGTTGATGCTGTCGTCGGTGTCGTCAACCTCGGTGTCGGGTTGCAGTTCCATCGTCACTTCGCCCGCATTGAGCCGGCAGCGTTCGGCGACAGCCGCGGGATTGCGCGTCACCAGCTCGCGCCGTTCGGCAAACGTGAACACGGCGGCCAGCGTGGTCAGGAGCTTGTTGACAGTCTGCGGTGCCAGCCCTGCCGCGCGGCGATCTTCCCGGAAGGCGTCTACGTCCGCCACGCCGATCTGATCAATGCGCCGCTTGCCCAACGCTGGCGTTGTCATGGACGCAAACGCCGGCAGGATATGCGTGTCGAGATGCACCTGATATCCGGCTTGAGTGCTCACGCGATGCCCCGCCTTCGTCGCGAACCAGTCGCGCGCCACCGCTTCCAACGTCGGCAGTTCTGCCGGCGCTCGGTAGGTGCGCTGCCTGACCGCCGACCCTAGCTTCTCTAGCGCCCTGTTGGCCTCGTCGCGCGTCTTGTGACTCTCCCAGCGTCGGTTGCCGTCCTGGTCGCGGAAGTCGACGACCCACCGGCCGCGACGTCGTTTCACGCATGCCATCACGCCCTCCGTTTCGGTTGCGCCGGTACCTGCCGCGCGGCGATCACACGCAACAGCCGATCTGCGGTAGCGCGCATGCCCAACTCGTCGCGCTCCCACCGCGCCACGGTGTTGCGTGTTACGCCAAGCTCCTCAGCCAATTGGGCCTGAGTCCAACCGAGCCGTTTGCGCAATCGTTGCAGTGCCGTACCGGTCATGGTGATACGTTACGTATCACGCATGGCCGGCGCCTGTCAATAAGGAATCTTCGTTTCCGCCTTGCTCACGCACCGTGCGGCACACCTCGACCGGATCAAAGCGCACGTAGTGGCCAAGCTTGTGGGACGGCAATCGGCCCGTACGCGCTCTTTCCTCAACCCACGACTTAGGGACGTCCAGAAGTTCGGCCATGGCTTGGGCATCGAGGAAACGATCGGCATCAGCTGGCGTCTGCTGTCCGTGCACGGCGCGCTCAGCCGCGACAAGCCGCAACCACGCCCGCGCCTTAGCGGTTTCCAGCGCGCCCAAGAACGTCGGCAGCTCTTCGGGCGACAGCTCAGCCACGTAGCGTGCCAACGTCGCGCTGAGCACGCCGAGGCCTGGCAGCCGCGCTATGGTGAGCGTGCGACCCATGTGCGCTATCGAGCGTCCCCCAACTCGGCCATGGGGTTGGCGCCACGCTCGGCTTGCTGCTCGCGGTGCGCCCGGTAGCGGGCCGAGATCTCACGCCAGACCTTGACGTGTGTCGCCACTGCTGCGCGGAAGGCCGCCCTTGTTGGCTCGTCGCCGGCAACGGTATCAATCGCCGCCTCGGTGTCTCGGAAGCGTCGGGCGAGGTCAGGGCTGTTCTCCATTGCCCAGGGGAGCGCGCCGCCAACGTAGTCCCTACGGATATCATCGTGCATGGCGTCGAGTAGCTCCATGCAGTCCGCAAGCGTGCATTCTTCGCGCTCGTCACCCTCTGCCGCGGGTAACTCGGGTAACATGGGTAACATTCCAGAAACCTCCCTGTTCTGCCTGGGGTTTTCCATGCTGACGGCTGTTACCCTTCCACCAGCCTTGCGGGTAACACGGGTAACAGCCGCCCCCGTCGTCACCGTTGCGGGCACTCCCACCCCGGATTCATTGGCGGACGAAGGCGAGAGGGAAGCGCTGCACC
>CAZTDK010000566.1:0-4721 GCA_964611965.1 uncultured Binatia bacterium (SeqCode)
GCCCAGCTGCGCGTCGAGGTTGGCGTTCTGCACCGCGAAATCGCCGGACACAGTCGGTTCGCCAACATTGTCGGGAGCAGCCCGGTGATGCAGCAACTCTTCCGTCTGATGGAAAGTGCCATCAACAATCCGGTGACCGTGCTCCTGCAGGGCGAAACCGGCACCGGCAAGGAGTTGATCGCGCGCACCATTCACTATAACGGACCGCGCTCGCTGCGCCCGTTTCAGACGGTCAATTGTGGCGCGTTGACCGAGACGTTGTTGGAAAGTGAATTGTTCGGCCACAAGCGCGGGGCGTTCACCGGCGCAGTCGCCGATCGCAAGGGCCTCTTCGAGGTCGCCAACGGCGGCACCCTGTTCCTCGATGAGATCGGGGAAATGTCGCCGGCCATGCAGGTCAAGCTGCTGCGCGTGCTGCAAAACGGCGAGATCCTCCCTGTCGGGGACACCACCGCACGCTTCGTCGACGTGCGCATCATCTCCGCGACCAATCGCGACCTCGAGATCGAGACTTCACAGCGACGCTTCCGCCGGGACCTCTACTACCGTCTCTGCGTCTTCCCGATCAGCGCCCCGCCGTTGCGCACCCACAAGGAAGACATTCCGCTCCTCGCGACCCATTGCCTGGCGCAGATCACCGAGCGCTTCAGCAAGCCGGTTTGCGGCTTCGCTCCGCCGGCGCTCGAGTTGCTCGCCGCGTACGATTGGCCGGGCAACGTGCGCGAGCTGCAAAACGAAATTGAACGGGCGGTGGTGCTGGTCGCCCCGGGCGAGTGGATTCACGTGGAGCATCTGTCGCCGCGTTTGCTGAGCACCAAGACGGCGAAACGGCTGTCGTCGCGCGGCAAACTGGTCACCCTCAAGCGGGCACGCGAGCAGTTTGAGGAGGCCTACATCGGCGAGGTGCTGCAACACAACAAAGACAATGCCTCGCAAGCCGCCCAGGTTCTCGGGATCAGTCGGGTGATGATCCAGAAGAAAATCAAAACGTACGGCCTGCGCGCCAAGCTGGCGGCCACAAGTTAACTTCAGTTAACAGCGTCTCCCAGTTTACACCGTCGGACGGCGGATTGGGCCGTCATTCCGTTTCTACCCCGAGTCAGCCGTGATGGTGCGCCGCTTGCTCTCTCCGCCTCCTCAAGGAGTGAAGGATCTCGCAGGCAAGCGATCTATGGTGCGTATGAGGTTGGACATCGCCATTGAGGCCGCAGTGCGCAAGCTGACCGCCGTCGAGCAGGCCGTCCTGAGAAATCGTTTCGGCATCCCGACTGACGATCGGCGCTCGCGCTACCCCGCGAAACCGGTGAGCGCCGCACAGCTGCGGCGGATCGAGCACCGTGCCCTCCGGAAACTGTGGGGCGAGGCCGGGGTGGCCGCCGCCAAACGGGTGCACCCGACCACCGCCGGCGATCCGGATTGGAGTTCTATGGAAAATGCAGAGCTGCTCAACATGGCGGTATTCAAGCTTCACGATTGTGCGCAACGCATGCTGGCGCTGGCCCAGGCTGCACAATCACCGGCATTGAGTGCAACGTTCCTCTCGGTCTATCGCCAACTTCTGCGTGAGGAAGCCGACCTCCAGACCGCGGCGCACGCCGCCGTGAACCTCCGCAGCCGTCCGAAATCCGCGTCTTTGACGGCAGCCTAAGGCCTGCGGCCGGCGTCTTTTCTACGGCACGCTCCCCGTTGGGTCGCTGCGCACTGCCAAGCGCGAGACCTTCCTTGCTACCTTAGAACGGCGCACCTCTCCCGCGGTCCGGTAGTGCATTTCAATCCAACAGATCGAGCACCTCGGGAATACGGCGAATGATGTGCTGCGGCCGCGGCTCGGTTGTGGGTGGCTCGCGATCGGCGCGGTGCCAGAGAAGCACGGAGTGCAGGCCAGCCTGATTGGCCCCCGCAACGTCCTGCGCCAGTGTATCGCCGACGAATAATGCCTGGTCGGGCCGGCAATTCGCCCGCCGTAGGGCTACGGAGAAGATCTCCGCATCCGGCTTGCACGAGCCGGCCTGCTCGCTCGACAGGATGGAGTCGAAGTACGGCTGCAGTTCGCTGAGCGCCATGAGGTGCACCAACTGATCGTCGTCGATGTTGCTGACCACACCCAGGTGCAAGCCACGCTCGCGCAGCGCTTGCAGGGTCTCCACCACCCCCTCGCGTAACGAAAAATCCCGGACGTGCCGTTCCCATTGCCGTTCGCGATAGCGCTCCAACTGCGCATCATCGACGTGCGCACCCAGCGCGTTGAGCATGGCAACGACGGCGTCACGGAACAGGTCGCGGTGCATATAGAACCGGCGGCTGAGATACTGCCGGAACACCCGGCGCATGGCATCGCGGTGCGCCATATGCACGACACGCGGCTCGGCCTCGACGCCTGCCCAGCGTACCAACTCCACCAAGCTCTCACGCTCCGCAGGCTCCAGCGTCGCGTAGTCGTATAGCGTCCCGCCGAAATCGAACAGTACCGCGCGAATCTCTGGCATCGGATTTTCCTCTCGTGACTCACTGCGAGTTGATGCGTTGATTATAGGATATGTGACACATATCAAAAGTGCGACCATCATCGCAGGCGACGAAGCGGCAGCTCAGCGCATGGAACGGAATGCGGTTTCAGGACGAGCACAAATTTGGCGGATGGTCGCTCGCGGCGCGCCATCTGTAGGCGCGTCGCCGCGGTCTCGAGACCGACGGCTTGCGGATTTTCGCAGGTATTGTACTCGGCCGGATTGCTGTGGTGCATCAGGGTTAACCACGGCGTCCGGTTTGATATCGAAGCCTCACCCGGCGACCAGATCCCTCCGTTGATGCAACGGCCGAGGTGCTCGATGAAGTGCCCGTACTGGGTGCGCGGCAACGCGTGCGTCGAGGCTGCTTCGAGCCTGACGCTGGCATCCAGGATTCGCACAATCGGTCCCGCGCCGATCCGGATCGAGGCGCAACGATCCCCCGTCACATCTTGCTGTAGTCGACCGTCAGCCAGCGCTCCGGGTGCAGGGTCACGAGCACCGTTCCCACGCGCTCCGCGGCAGTCTTCTGCAGGTACCACTCCCCGAGTTGTTCACCGAGGTAGCGCACGGCCATCTGGCGCACGTCGCGCTCGAATTCGGGCGTGCCGAGCGTCACCGGGCCTTCGACACTGACGTACTTGTATGGGGCGAGCTCGGTTTGAACGCAGAGGCTGAGCCGTCCCGCCTGGCGGATGAGCCGCAGTTTGCGTGATGTACCACCGGTGACAAAACGCACCGCTTCGCCCGGCTCATAGGTGTACCAGACCGGGACGGTCAGCGGTCCGCGATCGCCGTGAGCGATGCTGATGACGGCCACGTGCGTTTCCGCCAGGAACGCCTCACGCTCAGATCGTGTCATGGCCAGCGGCATTGCTTCCTCCTCTGTCCGACTCCAACTATCACGCTTTGCGCGCCTTCGCATGAAGGCACAATCCGACGGACAGGAATTTCTGGCGCCGCACATTCCGAAAAAAGGGGATTCCCCGGGTCGCCAGCCAGGTGATACGCTCCACGCAATCAGAAAAGGAGGTGGCCGATGAAAGTGACATCCGTAGCGACGTTCTTTGGCGTACTGGGTACCGCCGCCGTTATGAACGTTTCGATGGCGCGGGCAATCATGCCAAATCCCCAGTGCGTGCAGGACGCACGGGCGGAGATGCTGCAGTGCAAAAGCACGTGCCAGGATAACTTTGTGGTCGCCAAGGATATGTGCCGCAACGTCGATCACAGCTGCGCCGACGCCTGCCGCGCTGGCCGTGATGCTTGCGTCGCTGGACCACTGGGTGCACTCCAGTCTTGCATCGACGGGTGCGACACGACGCTCGACGGTGCCAAGACCGATTGCCGGAATCAATTCGGTCAGAACGGGACGACGCCTGATCCGGCACAGCTGGACCAGTGTATCGACAACGCCCAGATTACCGCCTTCACATGTCGGGACGGCTGTCGGGAGAACCTGGACAAGAAGGCGCTGAAGCAGTGTCGCATTACCTTCCAAGCCTGCATTCGCGCCTGTCCTCCGCCTCCGGCTGAGTAAGCCGGCTGGGATCGTGAGAGTGCTTGCGTCCGTGGCGCGGCGCTCTCACGTTCACACCGGCTCCGCCTCCTCCTCCGCCAGCACGACGACCGAGCTCGTCAAATCACGCACGTCATGCCGCGCAGACGAAATCACGCATCTCCTCGAAGCCCATCTGCCGCATCGCCACGCGGATATTGCGTCGCGGCAATGCCTTGGCGACCGATACCACGACCGGGAGACCGCGAAAATTGATCAGTGCCTCGGGAGAGATCGTCGGGGCTCCATGAATCCGATTCCCGAGCCGACCGGGATGCACGTCAACCAGATATGCCAGGCGTTTCCCGTGCCGCAAAAGCGCCCGGTGCAGAGCCCGGCCAGTGTGCCCGAAGCCCCAGAGGATATAGGTATCCGTGCGCGCCAGAAAGTGCGCCGCCAGAAACGCGGCCTTGCAGGGAGCAAACCGGTCGATGGCATAGCGCGCGTGGCTGCGGGTGAGACGCTGCGCGCTGTCGCGCCAACAGAGCAGCCGGCGCGGCACCACGCCGACGTCATGGCCGGCGGTTAGCACGCGCAGGAGAAGATCGTAATCCTCGGGCCAATCACACGCGCGGTATCCGAATGCCACCAGAATTTCGCGCCGCATCATGAGCGTTGGATGGACGATCGGCGACTCGACGAATGCCTCGGTGCGG
>CAZTDK010000567.1:0-4705 GCA_964611965.1 uncultured Binatia bacterium (SeqCode)
CGGCGATCGCCGCCTTGATCGCCGGTTGACCTTCAATTGAGGTTTTCGGGCTCAGGAACCAAGCGACGCTCGATCTCCAGGATCGCATCGACCTCTTCGCTCGGGATCGTGGCTGGGGACGTTGGGTGCGTTCGGTGCGACATACCGGGAGCTGCGCACCTTGCGCACCCAACGTCCCACCTACCCACCGGTAGCTAGCCAGCGGGCAGCCAGCCATCGTTGACGGGCCGCGCGGGTCTTTGTAAGTCTGGGCAGCCGGTTTCCTAGATCCGTCCGGATCGTGTTCGTGCGGGGAAGCCCATGCCGAAGGTGATCGGAACGCGTTGCGTCAGCTTGGTCGCCCATAGCGGCCGATGTTCTATGCGGTTTCGGGAATCGGCCGTACGATGGGGCGATGCGGGAGAGTCGAATGAGAGACCGTGAGGATCTTCTGGTGGATACAGCGGCGTCACGCGCCAGGCGGATGGGCAAGATCGCGGCATGTATCGTTCTTGCCGCAGTCGGGTTGTGCAGCACGCGCTCCCCAGTGTCGGCGGCGTCGGCGATGGGTGCCGGCGCAGCGATGGTGGCTGTGCCCGCCGGTAAGGCTCTGCTCGGCTGCAACGAGGCGGTGGATTCCGAGTGCGAGGACGATGAAAAGCCAGGCGCTGTCGTCGAGACGGCGGCTTTCGAGATCGACGTCACCGAGGTCACCGTTGCGCAGTATCGAGGCTGTGTCGACGCCGGCGCGTGCTCGGCGCAGGGGCTCAACCTGCCGAACTCGGGCACGGCGGATGAACCCGAGCTCGCGTGGACCTGCAACTGGGGCAAGCCCGATCGCGATCAGCATCCGATCAACTGTATCAGCTGGCAGGCGGCCGCCGACTTTTGCAAGTGGGCGAAGAAACGCCTCCCGACCGCAAAGGAGTGGGAGCGGGCAGCGCGTGGAACCGACGGACGGAAGTATCCCTGGGGCAACGAGTCAGTGAAGCCGTCGCCCCAGGCCAACCTCGCTGACAAGACACTACTCGAAAGCAAGCCCGGCGGTTGGGGGCTGAAGGAGTTCACCGACGGCTTTGTTTCGACCGCCCCCGTCGGGTCTTTCCCGGCCGGCGACTCTCCCGTCGGTGCAAAGGACATGGCGGGCAACGTCTGGGAGTTCGTCACCGACGGCAACGACACGCGCCACGAGATGCGCGGCGGGGCGTGGAGCTACTACCCGATCGCGCTGCGCGTCTCCGACAAAGCCTACGCCCCTAACGGTCGCCGGAACGGCGACACCGGGTTCCGCTGCGCTCGCTAACGGCGAGCCTCAGACCTCCTGAGCCCGAGGAATCTCCCATGAACCCAAGATCCTTCACCACGAAGGACACGAAGACCACGAAGGTAGGAATTCAGGGGCTTCTCTTTCATTTTCCTTCGTGAACTTCGTGCCCTTCGTGGTTCCATTCTCCGACACGGAGCAACGCGACAGGTTTCGGGATCAATCGAGAATCTGGGCTCCATTCTCTGTCGCCAGGCTTTCCAGATACCTACGTGTTCAGACACCAGGACGTCTGAGCCTGGAGGTTGCGAAAAGGTCGCCGAGCCACGGTTTCGAGGAGGCGGACCTTACGCCTGCGCTGCTGACGCGCGCAGCTCGCAACTCATCACCAGCGCGTCCTGCCCGCGTGCGTAATAGTTGCGGCGGACGCCACGCTCGGTGAATCCAAAGGCCTGGTACAAGGCGATCGCCGCATGGTTTTCGCGCCGCACCTCCAGCGTGATCAGCGCAACTCCCGACTCTTCCGCCTCCTCCATCACCAGCGCGACGAGCGCGCGGCCGATGCCGCCGCCGCGCGCCTCGGGACGCACGGCGATGTTGAGAATGTGGATCTCGTCGCCCACCAGCCAGCGACAGATGTAGCCGATGATTTCGTCGCCGCGCAGCGCCAGCGTGGTTTTCGAGAACGGCACTTTCAACTCATGCAGAAACAGCCCCGGCGTCCACGGCTCGGGAAACGAGCGGCGCTCGATCTCCATGACGGCGTCGAGGTCCTCGCCTCGCATCGGCACGAAGCGCAGCGGCTCGGCGCCGCGGCGGGCGACGCTTACCAACGAATCAAGGCTGACGCCCATGTAAAACCGGCTCCGAAGGCCGCGAGGCACACCAGGTCGCCTTCGTGAATTCGCCCGGCTTCCAAAGCCTCGTACAGCGCGATGGGAATTGATCCCGCGGTGGTGTTGCCATAGCGCTGAATGTTGTTGAACACCTTCTCCTCAGGCAGCTCGAGCCCCGACGCCACGATCTGGCTGATCCGCAGGTTCGCCTGATGGGGAATGAGCAGATCGATGTCCTGCGGTGTGTAGCCGTTGGCCTGCAACGCCTCGTGGATCACCTCGGGAAAGCGCGTCACCGCGTGCCGGAACACATAGCGGCCTTCCATCCTGGGAAACATGCGCGGCTTGTCACCGACGATCATCTCTTCGGTAAAGCGGGGCCGCTCGCGACTCGACGGACATTCCACCCACAGCTTGTCGGCAAACTTGCCTTCCGAGTGCAGGTGGGTGGAGAGGATGCCGCGCCGCGCATCGGTTTCGGGGCCGAGCACGACGGCACCGGCGCCATCGCCGAAAATCACCGCAACTTCGCGGCCGCGCGTGGTCAGATCCAAGCCCGTCGAGTGAATCTCGCCACCCACGAGCAGGACATGGTCGTAGGTCCCCGTCTTCACGAACTTGTCGGCCGTAGCCAGGCCATAGAGAAAGCCGGAGCATTGATTGCGCACGTCGAAGGCCGGCATACCACCGATCCCGAGGTGGTCTTGGAACAAACAGGCCGACGCCGGCATGTCCACGTCCGGGCTGAGGGTCGCAAACACGATGCAGTCCATGTCTTCGGCGCGCATCCCAGCGCGCGCCAAGGCCTCGCGCGCGGCTTCGGCGCCGAGATCGGCCGCACCTGTCGAGCCATCGCTAAAGTGGCGTTCGCGAATCCCGGTGCGCTGCTGGATCCACTCGTCGCTCGTATCCATCGATACGGCGAGGTCCTCGTTGGTCACGACCCGCTCGGGGACGTAGTGCCCGACACCGAGGATACGCGAGTTTCGCATCTTTCCTCCTACAACGTGATCACTGCCGCGCCCCACGCGAAGCCGGCGCCACAGGCGGCGAGGCACACGGTTGCGCCGCTGGCCAAGCTGCCGCGCGCGACCTCTTCACTCAGGGCCACCGGCAGGGCGGCCGCCGTGAGATGGCCATAGCGTTCGGCGGGAACGTTCACCCGTGCCTTTTCAACGCCGAGTTGGCGGCCCACGGTCTCTGCCACGTCGGGGAGCACGTGACCGATAATGAAACGATCGATGCCGGTGACCTTCACCTGCGCCTTCGCCAACGCCTCGTGAATCACCGCCGGGAGCAGCTCTTCACCGAAGCGCCGCACTTTATCGACGTCCAGCGTCAGGAAATGCTTCCCGGCACGGAAGTCCTCGAGCGTCATGCGCGTCGGATGCTGGCGACTCGAGGGGTACTCGCACCAGAACTCGCGATGGCGCCGACCATCGGTATGGATCGCCGTCGCACGGAGAGCGCCGCTCCCTGCAGCGTTACCGATGAGCGCAACGCCGGCGCCATCGCCGTAGAGTCGAGCGACCTGGATGCCGCCTTCTGAATAATCGAGGCCGGCGGAGTGCACCTCGGCGCCTGCAACCAACACCCGCTCATAGGCACCGGCGCCGACGAATTGCTCGGCGATGCTCAGGGCAAAGATGAAGCCGGCGCACTGGGCGCGCACATCGAGGGCACCAACGGTGCCGCAGCCCATCTGGTCTTGGAAGAAACAGCCGGCGCCGGGAAAGTTGGCGTCCGGCGTCATCGTTGCGAAGACGATGAAGTCCACATCGGCAGCGCTCAACTGCGCCTGCGCCAGTGCCCCGCGTGTCGCCTCGACGGCCAGCGTCGACGGTCCGACCGGGTCGACCGCGATCGGCCGGCGCGCACCACCAATGTCTATTTCTGGAGGGAGGAAGTGGCCGAGTCCCAAAATGCGTGTGCTCATGCAGTCACTATTTGAGCAGCACCACCTCGAGCGTCTTCCCTCGGAATCTGTGCTTGAACGTCGACACAGGGTTCGGCAGCTCGACGTTGGTCATGAAGTCCGGCGGAAAGGCCGGCGACACCGCGGCGAGCTTGCGCAGGTTCGCGTCCGTCACATGTCCTTTCACGACGAAGAAGCCGTTGCGCAGCCCCAGGTCGTAATCGTAGTCCGGCATCTCGTCGGCGATGCCCAGCTCGTCCTTGAGCGCCGAGGGCGGGACGCGCTGCGGGAACTCAACGGTGAGCAGGTAGCCGTTACCGACTTCTTGAAGCTTGAATACCTCACCGTAGCGACGCTCGCGCTCCATCTTCTCTTCGAATGTAGCGTCATGGAAGCCGTCAATCGCTACGGTTCCCTGTTCGCCGCCGCGCTTCAGGGTGCGGGTAAACGGCATGAACACAGGAATCAGCAGGGCGCCATACGGCGCGCCGCGATAGATGATCTGATCGAGCGGCATCGCGTGCAACACACCTTCACGCATGCGCCAGATGGCTTCGAGCACGGCGATGCCGACGCCCAGCACGATCATGCTGTTCAGCTGCTGACTGAACACCACGCGGTCCATGCTCAGCGCGCCAATCGCGGCGAAGACGATGGGATACAGGATCATATTCTGCAGGACGTTCACACCGGTGGCGCCGGCGGCGGTGA
>CAZTDK010000568.1:0-4703 GCA_964611965.1 uncultured Binatia bacterium (SeqCode)
TTGAACTCTTGATTGATCCGCACCTGCGGGATCTCGCGCAGGAAGACGTTGCTGGCGTGAATGTCGAGCACCAGCGCGGCGCTTTCGAGGTGCCGCATGACCGCCTCGGTGATGCGCTGCGGCAGCAAGCCTTCGCGATGCCCCGGGAAGTTGCGGTTGAGGTCCGTATCGAACACTGGGACGAAACGCTGCAGCGTATCGATCCCCACCGGGTTGAGGGCCGGATAGAGCTCGACGCGGCCGCGCAACGCGCCCGGCTGCCGCACGGCGAGGTGTTCCAGCCACTGCGCCAAGCGGTGACAGACATACAGCCCTTCGAGCTCGTCGCCGTGGATCCCGGCAACCACGGCGACTTTGGGCCCACGGCCGTTCGGCCCGCCGTCGAAACTGGTGCGCCGCAGCTCCAGGCGCTCGCGGTAGGGCAGCTCCAACGTCAGGATCGAGTCATGCGTCGCCATCACACGAGATCTCCACCGCCACCTCCAAACTGTGCGCGCCGCCGCCGAACACCACGCCTTTCAGCGGGGTGACGTCGGCATAGTCGCGTCCCCACGCGGTCGTGACGTGCTGGTCGCTGACGATCACATCGTTGGTGGGATCGAAGTCCACCCAGCCGGCGTCGGGATCGAACACGGCAAACCACGCGTGCGAGGCGTCGGCGCCGCGCATGCGTTCCTGGCCGGGCGGCGGCGTGCTCTGCAGATAGCCGCTGACGTAACGCGCCGGCAGGCCGAGCGAGCGGAGACACCCGATCGCCAGATGCGCGAAGTCCTGACACACGCCCCGACGCTGCGCCAATACCTCGGCGAGCGGCGTCGACACGGTGGTGAAATCGCGGTCGTAGAGAAAGGCGCTGTGAATGCGCCGATTGAGGTCGTGCACCGCGCTCAAGAGGGATCGCTCCGGCGTGAACGACGGCAGCGCAAAGGCGGACAGATCGGCGCTCGTGGCCACCAGCGGCGAGTCAAGCACGTACTCGCGCGCCGCCAGAGCCTCCAGGGAGCCGGCCGATTGGAGGTATGCGGCGACGCGATCCCACGCCAGCGAGGCCTCGGTGCTGCGCACCACCGGTGCGCGCCGGTGCACCGTGCTCGTCGCCGTCACCGTCAACCGATCATGCGGCGCTTGCACCGAAAAATAGGCGACGGAATTGCCGAAGTAGTCGGCGCGCTCGTCATAGCGCGCCGGCGCTGGATCGATGTCGACGCGCGCCTCCAGGCATTCCTGCAGGTCGAAGCTGCGCGGGCGCAAATGGGCTTCGTTATGACACAAGCCGACCGGCTGGCTGTAGGCGTAGCGCGTGGTATGGATGATGTGGAACTTCATACCAGCCGCACCAGTTGCTGCGGCGCCTCGGCGTGCGTGAAGTAGCGCTGCGTCAGCTCGTCGGACAATGACGTGAGCAACACGGTCACCCGCGCCAGCAGTTGGTCGAGTGACTCGTGGTCCCCCGTCTCCGCCGCTTCCGACGCCGCGGCGCCGGCGGAGACGTCGAACAAGCGTACTCGCGTCAACGCGTCGAGGCTCAGCCGTTGCGCAGTGCCGCGCCGCGGGGCCACCTCGCTCGTCAGCGCGCCGACCAAGGCGTCCAACTGCATCAGTTGATGCGCAACGCTGCGTGGATTGTTCTCGTCCAACAGGAGCAGATCGAGGACGGCCACCGCGTGCACGCCGGAGCGGTAGCGGCGGCGGAACGTCTTGATGCTGTGTGCAATCGCCAATAGCGCTTCCAGCTCTGTCCCACTGCCGTGCGCCGGGACGAACACACTGCGCAGCACCGCGACGGCACCGAGGGCGCGTTCCAGGTAGCGCCCGATCTCCAGGAAGCGCCAGCCGAGCCCGCGACTCATACTCTCGGCGCACAGCCCGGCAAACGCCCCGAGCAGCATGATGATGCGTTGGAGGTCTTCGAGCGTGGCGGTCAGCTCGGTGGAGCGCCGCAACTCGCGGTTGAGCAGGTTGATGACGCGCGAGGCGTCGCTCGACAGGCGATCGCGGACCGAGCGCCCGGCGCGGACCAGCGCCTCGACGTCGTAGCGCACGCCGCCGACACGCCGGCGGTCGAGGAGGACGCTCAGGAGCTCGCGCTCCGGGGCGCGCAGACGCTCCTCGGCGGCTTTGCCGACGAATCCGGGGTGCGTCGCGGTGACCAACGTCACCGCACGCAGGAGAACCTGGACGCTGTCGTCCGGCGGCGTGCGCTCCGTGCCGATCAGGCGCAACAACACCTCGCGTAAGAGGCGCGCGCTGCCGTCGGTGCGCTCGGCATAGCGACCGAGCCAGAACAAATCGTCGGCGACGCGGCCCGGAACGTCGTCGCCGTCGCGCGTCAGCGCCAGCGGCGGCTGCGCCGCCGACAGCAGGCTCACCTGGCGTTCCGGCTCCGACGCCAGCACCCAGACATCCTTGCTGACGCCACCGTGTTGGTTCGAGACCACCCAGGTTTCCGGACCCGGCGAGACGCGGCTCAAACCGCCCGGCATGACGATGTACCCGTCCGCTCGCGCCGCCAAGAAGGTGCGCAGCACCATCGGACGTGGCTCCAAGCGGCCCTCAACCACACCGGGTGCAGTCGACAGGGTCACCTGCTCTTGCCCGACGAACAGATGCGGGCGGGCCGCGATGCGCGCGGCCAGGGCATCGCGTTCGGCCTCGTCGAGCGTCGCACCGAACACAGTCGCGGTGCTGGGATGCGGCGCAATGGGCTTGATCACCAGCCGCTCCAGGTTGTCGAGCACAAACGCGCGGCCGTCGTCGCTCCCGCACCACCACGTCGCCGCCGAAGGGAGCTTCAGATCCTCGTTCAACAGCTCGCGCGCCAGTTGCGGCAAGAAGGCCATCAACGCCGGATTCTCCAGCACGCTGCTTCCCAGCGGGTTGGCGATGGCCACGTGGCCGAGCCGCGCCGCTTGCAGCAGCCCGGGCGTGCCGAGGAGCGAGTCGCCACGCAGCTCGAGCGGATCGCAATAGCTGTCGTCGAGGCGCCGCATGATGACATCGACGGGCGTCAACCCGTTGAGGGCCTTGAGCCACACGCGGTTGTCACGCACCACCAGGTCCCCGCCCTGGACGAGGGTGTAGCCGAGATAGCTCGCCAGGTAGGCGTGCTCGAAGTACGCCTCGTTCTCCGGCCCCGGGGTCAACAACACCACGCGCGGATCGTCGTGCCGGCGCGGATTCAGGTCGTGCAATGCCGCTCGCATGCCGCGGAAATAGACGGCGAGCCGATGCACATGCGAATCGCGGTAGAGGCTGGGCAGGATGCGCGACAGCACGGTGCGGTTTTCCAACGCGTACCCGGCGCCGGCCGGCGCCTGCGTGCGATCGCCGATGACCACGGCTTGCCCCTCGGGGGTGCGTGCCAGGTCCGCAGCATAGAGCGTCAAGTAGTGCCGCCCGTGCGCCGTCACGCCGCTGCACGGGCGCAGGAAGCCGGGATGCGCGTGAATCAGCTCCGGCGGCAGCAGTCCTTTCTGGATGAGCCGGCGCGGCCCGTAGAGATCAGCCAGCAACGCATCCAGCAGCTCGGCACGCTGGATCAATCCCTGCTCGATGACACTCCACTCGCTGCTGGTGACGAGCACCGGGATCGGGTCGAGTGGCCACAGACGCTCGGTGTGCTGCCCGTCGTCGTAGACGTTGTACGTCACCCCGTTTTCGTGCAACAGCCGCCGCGCCTCGAGCCAGCGGCGGCCAAGCTCTTCGCCGCCGAGCGCTTCGCACGAACGGATCAGGTATTCCCAGTGCGGCCGCAACTCGCCGGTTGCGGTGCACATCTCGTCATACACACCGGGAGGCGGCTGATAGTCCTGCAGCAGCCGCGCCGGATCGGAGCGCAGGGGTGTCGCGGTGTTCACGTCGTGCCTCAGCAGCGATCCTCATAGCGCAAATCGAGTGTGTACGGGAACTGCGGATTGCGTTCTTCGCGCGGCGCCGTCATGGTGCGGGGAGTATGCCCGTTGGGAGAAAAACGGGCAATGCGCCGCGACTCGGCTTCGTTGGCGTTGATCGGGAACGTCTCGTAGTGGCGCCCGCCCGGATGGCTGACGTGATACGTGCAGCCGGCGATCGAGCGGTCATTCCAGGTGTCGATCACGTCGAAGACCAGCGGGGCGTGGACCGTGATCGTCGGATGCAACGCCGACGGCGGCTGCCAGGCCCGATAGCGCACCCCGGCGACGAACTCCGCGCGCGTTCCCGTCGGATGCAGTGGCACACGCCGGCCATTGCACGCAATGACGTGGCGCCCGTCGGTCATCCCACTCACACGCACCTGCAGGCGCTCGAGCGACGAATCGACGTAGCGTGCGGTGCCCTGCGAGGTGACCTCTTCGCCGAGCACGTGCCACGGCTCCACCGCCATGCGCAGATCGAGCTCCAGGCCATGGGCGTGAATCGCGCCGTAGTGCGGAAAGCGAAACTCATAGAACGGGGCGAACCATTCGAGCTGAAACGGATACCCCGCACGTTCGAGATCACAGACCACGTCGCGCATGTCTGCCCACACATAATGCGGCAACATGAAGCGGTCGTGCAGCTCGGTGTTCCAGCGGACCAGCTCGCCGCTATACGGCTGATTCCAGAAGCGAGCGATCAGCGCGCGCAAGAGCAGCTGCTGCACCAGGCTCATGCGGGCTTGCGGCGGCATTTCGAAGGCGCGGAACTCGACCAGTCCGAGCCGGCCGCTGGCGGTGTCCGGCGAG
>CAZTDK010000569.1:0-4702 GCA_964611965.1 uncultured Binatia bacterium (SeqCode)
CGTTAGTCACTAACCCAGATTTCTCACCACGGAGGCACAGCGACACGGAGAAAGCCAAAAGAATGACCGAGAAAAGCGGCATTTTCTGTCGCTGTCTTTGTATTCATTCTTTTGTCCTCGGGAACTTGGCAGGCTTGAAAATTTCGTTCTTCTCCGTGCCTCCGTGTCTCCGTGGTGATCCTTTGGTGAGAAATGGGGGCTAACCAGTCGCCAGCGATCGGTCTCGTGTCGCCGCATATTGGACCAAGGTCCAATGTTCCCGGATCGCGCAACTCGATATTGTCCGAACCGTGGGCAGAGCTCGGTGTCTCGTTGCTGTCGTCGATGATGAGGAGTCCGTGCGCAGAGCGCTCCGGCGGCTGCTGCGCTCGGCCGGCCTCGACGTGGAGACGTTTCCCTCGGGGGCGGAGTTCCTCGATTCGTTGAAGTCCCACCGGCCGGACTGCGTCGTCCTCGATCTGCACATGCCGCAGATCAGCGGCTTCGCCGTTCACACACGGCTCGCGGAAGCGGGCATCCCTTTGCCGGTTGTGGTCATCACCGGGCATGACTCCGACGAAACCCGCGAGCGCGCGCTGGCTGTCGGTATCGCCGCCTACCTTCGCAAGCCGGTGGATGACCAGACATTGCTCGATGCCATCAGCGCCGCCATCGGACACGCGCCCTGAAGACGGCGTGTCGTCACCGCCTATTGGACCAAGGTCCAATACCCTCTGACTGGCCATCCTCGGTACCATGCAGACGGGAACGATCACTTCGCATGGACTGGGTCGTCACGTCGTTTCAAACATACCCCGAGCTGGCGATCTTTCTGACGCTCGGCTTGGGCTATTGGATCGGCAACCTGAAGCTCGGCAAGTTCAGTCTCGGCTCGGTGACCGGTGTGCTGCTCGCCGGTGTGCTCGTCGGGCAGATGCACATCACCATCTCGCCGCACGTCAAGTCGGTCTTCTTCATCATGTTCCTCTTCGCCGTCGGCTACGGCGTCGGGCCGCAATTCTTTCGCGGCCTGAAGAGCGATGGCGTGCCGCAGGCCATTTTCGCCGTTGTCCAATGCCTGCTTTCCCTGCTCACCGCGTTCGTGGTTGCCAAGGTCTTGAGTTTCGACACGGGCACCGCGGCGGGCCTGCTCTCCGGATCGCAGACAATCTCCGCGGTGCTCGGGGTCGCGACCGACGCGATCAACCGACTCGACATCCCGCCCGACCAGAAGGCCGCGCTGCTCAATCACATGCCGGTTGCCTATGCGGTGACCTGCCTCTTCGGCACGGCAGGCTCGGCCTGGCTGCTCGCGTCGATCGGGCCAAAGCTGCTGCGGGTCGACATCGCCGCCTGCAAGGAGCTGGAAGCCAGGCTTGGCGGAGGCGAAGAAGAGCCCGGGGTCGCCCCGGCGACGCGCCGCTTTGACGTACGTGCCTATCGCGTCACCAACGAGCGGCTGGACGGTAGGGCGGTTGCCGACTTGGAGGATCACGCGAAGGAGACACGGACCGCGATCCGGGACAGTTCGCGTGTCGCGCATTCCGAACACCAAGGTGCTGATCAGGTTCAACGCCAAGCTGCGCACTGACATGACCTACGACAATCAGAACGCCGGTGACGATAATCGCTTCATTACCGCCAAGATCCCCGTCGAAGGCGATCCGACACAGAGTGGCAAGCCGGTGTTCAACATCAACGCGAAGGGCTCGCAGCTGCGCATCGACGTGCGTGCCCCCGAGGTGGACGGCGCCCCACGCTTCTACTACGAAAACGACTTCTATGGCTCCGGCGGCGGGGAGTTCCCCTATCGTATCAGGCAGCTCTACGGTCAGATCTACAACATTATCATCGGGCAGACGTTCAGTGTCTTCGAGGATCCCGACGTCTGGCCGGACACGGTCGACTACGAAGGACCGAACTCGGCGGTCTTTGCGCGGCGCCCGCTGCTGCGGTATCAGCAACGCCTCAATGACGAATGGCACCTCAACTTTGGCATCGAGCAGCCCGAAGCCGAGATCGACACGACCAACGAACCCAATGCGAACGGACGCAACTCGGCGCCTGATGCCGGTGCGAACGTGCGCTGGGAACGCGCCGACACCGGTCATGTGCAATTCGCGTCGATGTTTCGTGATATCGGGGTCCGGGGTTCGACGCACGGCAACCAGGACGTGTTCGGGTGGGGCCTGAACCTGTCGGGCAATCTCGACACTTTCGATCGTGACACGATGCAGGCGCAACTCACCTACGGCGACGGCATGTTCCGCTACTGCAACGATGACTTCCAGAACAACGAAGCGGCGTTCAAGACGAACGGCGATCTGGAAGCCATCCCGTATTTCGGCGCCATGCTCGGCTACACCCACCACTGGAACGACAGTTTTCGCTCGACGGCGAGCTACGGATACGTGCATCTCGACAACACCTCCGGACAGGAGGGGAGCGCGTACCACGAGACCGACTACGCCAGCCTCAACGTCATGTGGCAGTTGCGCGAGCGGCTCTCCGTCGGTCTCGAAGAGCTCTATGGATACCACGTCACGAAGGACGGGGCTCACGGCGACGTGTTCCGCAGCACCGTCGGTTTGGTGTACTCGATCTTCTGAGCGGCAGCAGCGCACCACCTTATGAACGGCTCAGCCAGCAAACCAGACAGCTCACACAGGAGGCAAGACGTGGCCCCGGAAATCGTCGATGTGGCGGAACAAAAGCGGTTGAACGAGGCGCGCGAGGCGGGAATCCCATGGAAGAAATGGGGGCCCTACTTGAGCGAGCGGCAGTGGGGCACGGTTCGCGAGGACTACAGCGAAAACGGCGACGCGTGGGACTACTTCACCCATGACCAATCGCGATCACGGGCGTACCGCTGGGGTGAGGACGGGCTCGCCGGACTGAGCGACGACAAGCAACGGCTGTGCTTTGCGCTGGCGTTGTGGAACGAGCGCGACCCCATCCTGAAGGAGCGCTTGTTCGGACTCACCAACAGGGAGGGCAACCACGGTGAGGATGTCAAGGAATACTACTTCTACGTCGATAGCACGCCGACACACTCCTACATGAAGTGGCTGTACAAGTACCCGCAGCGGGAGTACCCCTACCGGGATCTGGTCGAAACCAACCGGAGACGCTCACGCGAGGAGCTCGAGTACGAGCTGCTCGATACCGGCATCTTCGACGACGATCGGTATTTCGACGTGTTCTTGGAGTACGCCAAGGAAGGCCCGGAAGACGTGCTGATCCGAGTCACAGTGCACAATCGCGGGCCGGAAACGGCCCGGCTGCGGCTGTTGCCGACACTCTGGTTTCGCAACACCTGGTCGTGGGGCGAGGACGATCGCAAGCCGTTGGTCCGCGCAGCGGCGCCGGGCACGATTCAAGCTACACACCATGAGCTGGGCGACTACTGGCTGCACTGTGATGGCGCTCCCGAGTTGCTCTTCACCGAAAATGAGAGCCATGCGCAACGCCTATGGGGCCAGCCCAACGTTTCGCCCTATGTCAAAGACGCGTTTCACGCCTACGTCATCGCCGGACAGAGCGCGGCGGTGAATCCCGCCAAGACGGGGACCAAGGCCGCGGCCTACTATGTCCTCGATGTGCCCGCCGGTGGCAGCAAGACGGTGCGGCTGCGTCTGGCAGCCGGTGAGACAAAAGACGCCTTTGGCGGCTTCGAAAAGACATTCAAGAGCCGGATCGCCGACGCCGACGAATTCTACCGCCGGATTGCACCTAGCTCGCTGAGCGACGATCAGCGCCGGGTACACCGCCAGGCGCTGGCGGGAATGCTGTGGGGCAAGCAGTACTACTACTTCGACCTGGAGCGCTGGCTGCGCGAGCACAACAGTCATCCGCTGCTCGAGTCCGCCCGCCACGACGTGCGCAACACGGAATGGTTCCACATGCTCAACAGCGACGTGATCTCCATGCCGGACAAGTGGGAGTATCCGTGGTATGCGGCGTGGGATCTGGCGTTCCACACGATCTCCCTGGCACTGGTGGATTTTGATTTTGCCAAGGAGCAGCTGCTGCTGATGCTGCGCAGCTTGTATTTCCACCCGAGCGGCCAGATTCCGGCCTATGAGTGGAACTTCAGCGATGTCAATCCGCCGGTGCACGCCTGGGCCACGCTCTACCTGTACAAGTACGAACGCGCGCTGGGCCGGGCCGACCTGCGCTTCCTGGAACGCTCGTTTCAGGGCTTGATGTTGAACTTCAACTGGTGGGTCAATCGCAAGGACCCGTCCGGGCGCAACGTGTTTGCCGGCGGCTTTCTCGGCCTCGACAACATCGGCGTCTTCGACCGCAGCGCGCAGCTGCCGACGGGCGGCTCGCTGGAGCAGGCGGACGGGACGGCGTGGATGGCCTTCTACTGCCAAAACATGCTGGAGATGGCCCTGATTCTTTGTGAGTACGACCCGATGTACGAGGAGATCGCCTTCAAGTTCGTCCAGCATTTCATGTGGATTGCCTACGCCATGGACCGCGTCGGCGAGCATCACGACGAGATGTGGGATGAGCAGGACGGGTTCTTCTACGATCTGCTGCGGCTCCCCGACGGCCAGGCGATGCGTTTGAAGGTACGGTCGTTGGTGGGGCTGCTGCCGTTGTGCGCGTCGACGGTGCTCGAGGGGAATGCTGCCTCTCGCTATCCGAAGCTGATGGAGCTGATTGCCCTGTTTCGCCAGCGCCACCCCGAGTTGATTGCCCAGGTCGCCCCGAC
>CAZTDK010000570.1:0-4699 GCA_964611965.1 uncultured Binatia bacterium (SeqCode)
GCGCCTCGCAAAACGTTACCACCACTCGTCCGAAGCCAGTGACGGGGGTTCATGGCCGGCTGCCACGGCCCAATCGGTCGGCGTATCGCTCAACTATACGTCGACGGATGCACCGGCGGCGAGATCGGCTTGCAGGTCCGATAGCGCGCCCATGAGGAACCCGCTCTTATCATCGACCACGCGGAAGTGGTGCGTGAACAGGACGGGGGCCTTGACGGCGGCGAGCATACGAGCGTGGTTGCAGGAGGCGGCGACCGTGCCGGTCCAAAAGCGCACGACCCCATTCAGGATCGTATTCTTTGAGGTTCTGCGGTGGTTGGTCGCCAGCCATGGCGCTGAACAGCGCGGCGAGCCACGCCGGCAGCTCCGTGGGGGCGGCGGCCACCATCCCGTGCCAGTCACCGATGCTCCATTGGTCTCCAAGATAGGTGCTCCACAGGCGGAACATGTGACCGACCCCTTGGCGCAGCGACTGGCCGCATGACGTGTCGGCCTCGGAGGCGAACAGGGGTGGGTCCTCAAAGTGCGCGCCGCGGACCAATCCCGGTGGCGCGTACGCGGACAGCCAGCACGACAACACCCCGCCGGAGGAGAGACCGGAGATGATGGCGGGTTGGGCGATGCGCCCCTGGATGAAGCGGACGAGATCGTTGCCCATGTTGTCGAGTGTGTAGCGCCCAGGTGTCCGTGAGGAGCGGCCTTGGCCACGTAAGTCGATGGCAAAGCATTGGAAGCGGTCGGCCAGGAGCGGCAAAGCATCCTCATACCCCCACCACGACTCGGTCTGCCCGGGGATCAGCAGCAGCGCCGGCTTATCGAGATCGCCCACGCAGACATGGTTCATCTGCACTTCGGCGGTATCGAAGCGTTCTTCGGGGAAGCGGTGGGCGAGGTAGGTGCGTTCGGCGTATTGCGGCCCGTAGGGGCCGAAGCGCTCCGTCATGGGCATGGGAACCTCCACATGTCGAACGGCCCCAGGTCGTCCGGACGTGGCGGCCGCGCTGTTCGCACGAAGGCCCCCAAGCCTGATGCGAGCTCACCTTCGATCGGGGGCATCACGTCCTCCTTGGGGTGTTCACTCGACGCGGCCGAAGCGCGGGAACAAACCGAGCGCGGTGTCCCTTGCAATGGCAGCATGCATCGTGGTTGACATCTCGTACCTGTCCAGCTCTTCCGTAAACAGACCCACGACAAATGCTGGCGCGTATGGCCAGTCGCTGCCGAACAACACGTGGTCTGGCGCGGCGAACGCGAGCAGGCTCGGCAAGGCAGTCGGGGCCGATAGCGCCGTGTCGAAGTAGAACGATCGGAGGTCGGCGAGCACATCGTCAACCGATCGCTGCATCAGAAATGAAAGGATCATGGCAATACGCTCCGCTGCGTAGGGCATGAATCCTCCGGCGTGAGCGAGGATGATCCTGAGATTGGGATAGCGCTGAATCACCCGTTCTGCACGAGGTTGGCGGCCGCTCGAGTGGTATCGAGCAGAAAATCGACGGTGAAAGGGGGAAGACCCGGAACGCCCGGCGCGGGCAACATCGACGGGTGAACGAACACCACGGCGGCTCGGCGGTCCAGCTCGGCGAACAGCGGATCGAGCTCGGGGGCGCCGAGATATTGGCCGTGGGCATTGGCCAGCAGCACCACGCCATCTGCTTCGAGCGGATCCAGCGCGTACGTCGCCTCGGCGATCGAGCCCTCGACGTCGGGGATGGTCAGCGTTGCGAAGAACCCGAAGCGGGCCGGCGATCGGACAACAACGTCGGCTGCGAACTCATTGACGACTCGCGCCATACGGCGTGCCTCCATGTCGTCTCCGAGATGGACGCCTGGCGTCGAAACGGAGAGGACGCTGGCCTCGATTTCGTAGTCATCCATCAACGAAATGGCCGACTCGTGAGACCACGCGGGGATGGGCAAGCCGCCCGCATCTTGACCTTTGGAGTGAAGCCACTGCGTGTACGCGGGAGGAACAACATGGTGATGCACATCGGTGCGCCGCTTGCTCATCACTGCACACTCCATCGCTGGGGATGACGTCTGCGCGCCCGCAGACGGTCTTGGTCAATTATTCAAGAATGCGCACTCTGGAAAAAGCAGACGCGGATGTCAATCGCCCAACTCTGTGGGTCGTGGGGTCTAAAGAGACCCCACGACCGATCTGTGTTGTTGATTCCCTGCTCAGATATCGATCGCGTCCCCGCACTGACGGCGTGATTCATAGGCCGGTCATCTTCTCCAGGAGCTCCGGATACCGGCCGCCTTCGACCGTGATCCTCGACGCGGCGGCATCGATGTGGCGCAGGTCTTCAGGTGTCAGCTGGATCGCCAGCGCCCCGATGTTTTCATCCAGACGGCTCAGCTTGGTCGTGCCGGGAATGGGAATGATCCACGGCTTCTGCGCGAGCAGCCAGGCGAGTGCGATCTGTGCAGGAGTCGCGTTTCTGCGCTGCGCAAGCCCGCCGAGCAGGTCGATGAGTGCCCGGTTCGCCTTCAGCGCTTGCGGCATGAAGCGCGGCAGCGTACTGCGGAAATCGGCGCTGTCGAATTTCGTGTTTTCGTCGATCTTGCCGGTGAGAAAGCCCCTGCCAAGCGGGCTGTACGGCACGAAACCAATGCCGAGCTCTTCGAGCGTCGGGATGATTTCCTGCTCCGGCTTCCTCCACCACAGTGAGTATTCGCTCTGCAGGGCGGTGAGCGGCTGCACAGCGTGGGCGCGGCGAATCGTCTGTGCGCCTGCCTCGGAAAGCCCGAAGTGCTTGACCGTGCCGCGCTGAATCAATTCCTTCACCGTGCCGGCGACGTCTTCGATCGGCACGTTCGGGTCGACCCGATGCTGATAGAGCAGGTCGATGGTCTCGATCTTGAGCCGCTTGAGCGAGCCCTCGACAGCTCTCTTGATGTGCTCCGGCCGACTGTTCAGACCGGGCGCACCCTTGATTCCGCGGGGGTCGAGATCGGGAGTGAGGTCGAATCCGAATTTGGTGGCAATCGTTACGTGCTTGCGGAACGGCGCGAGGGCTTCACCCACGAGCTCTTCGTTGTTGAACGGGCCGTACACTTCGGCTGTATCGAAGAACGTGACACCTCGTTCCGCGGCGGCTCGAAGAAGAGAGATCATCTCCGGTTTGTCTTTCGGTGGGCCGTAGGAAAAACTCATTCCCATACAGCCGAGGCCGATAGCCGACAGTCCCAGGCTACTGTTTCCCAGTCTGCGCGTTTGCATGCCTGTCTCCTTCACCTACCCGGCGCCTCTTCGCGCCCGTATCCGTAATCATCGGACACGAGTCCCTCGGCGAAGTGGTCGAAGTCGGCTCGGGGGCGTCCCGGGTCAAAGTGGGTGACCTCGTCGTCACGATGGTACGCCGGCCCTGCGATCACGACGACTGCCTCGCCTGTCGATCCGACCGACAAGACTTCTGCTACACAGGCGACTTCTCCGAGCGGGGCATCAAGACGACCCATGGGTTGACGGTGACGCCAAGCACCTGGACACGCATATTTCATGACTGGTTCGTTGTGGACGACCAGAAGTACAAGCTGCATGTCTGCAGCTTTTCCGTGTGGCTCGCCGCCGTCGAACGCGCATTCGCTGGCGCCAATGAAGAGGGCTTACACCACGATACAGGGGCGCAATGAACTCACCTGTACCGGAAACCTGAAAGACTGGGGCCAGACACCGCGCCCCTGAAGGGGCGCTTTTACGACGGGGGCCCGTTGCGAGCCCGTGGTACCCCCACCCGCGCTACTGTCGCCTCGCTCGGCGTGACAGCACCACCGCGGCCGCGAGGAGCCCCAGCGCGGGGAGAACAAAGGCTGGTGACCCCGGACTGAGAACGGGTGCATGCTGAGGCGAAACGCACGTGCCACCTACCCCGGAGCCGTCCGGAGCGGTGCCACCTACGCAGGTCCCCCCAGCTATCGTTGTCCCCGGGCATTGGACATCGCCGTTGGACAAGGAGCAACTGACGCTAGTGGTAGGTCCGCAAAACGTACCTCCATCAAACGGGGTCGTGCACGTACAGCAGTCTGCAAATACACCGCGCGCGAAGATGCACGCGAACAGAACCACCACACCCAGACGCATAGCTACTTTAGCCATCACACCTCTCCCTTATCGTTGAACTTGCCAGTTTCCGTCGTCAGCGTCCCGGACCGTCGCTAACCGTTTACCGTTTTGTCCGACAGTGTCAAGCCAAAGGCGCAAGGACCGTTACAGCCTCCGCAAGTCGCAAGTTGCACGGTTCCAACAATTCCGAGGAGACTCCACGAGCCCGCGTGTGAATCGGCGCCCAACTTTGCCCCTTTCGGCGTCCAATCGTGCCCCCGGTAGACGGTCTGAACCTTCAATGCTGGGAGCAGGTTGGCCGATGCGAGCTGGCTGATCTTGGGGATCAGGCCGTGGTACCGCCGTGTTCGTCCCGCACCGATGAGGAGATGGTCCCCGCCGTTACCGTACCGTGCGCCGCGCGCAACCAGTGATCCGGCCCGCACGATGGAAGCCGCTGTTCGGAAGTTGAGATCTGAACGGCTCTACCCCTCGCCTACGTTACTCCTCCTCCATTCCCGTGCGGACGTGCCCGACCCCGGAGGGAGGCAAAACGGTCATGCATGACGAGCGTGGTGTGGTGGCGCGATAGGGATCGGACCGGTATGCTGCAGTGGCGGGACGCAGATCCGCACCGCAAACACAGATGTC
>CAZTDK010000571.1:0-4696 GCA_964611965.1 uncultured Binatia bacterium (SeqCode)
TATGTGACTGCCGGTGCTGCCTGGCCTCTGTCGTCACGTGACAGTGGCGGGTCGCGACAGCGAACGGGCGGGGGAGAGCAATACCGGGGGCGTGTCGGCTTGGGATCCAGTCTCGGGAAGACGAATGAGCACGATCTTCATCAGTCATAGCAGTCATGATCGCGACCATGCGCAGGAGCTGTGCCAGCAACTGAAGACTCGTGGCTACGACAGCTTGTTTCTCGACTTCGATCCGGACAAAGGCATCCCGCCAGGACGCGATTGGCACCGCGAGATCTATGGTGCGCTGCGCCGCTCGCAAGCCGTACTCTTCTTATGCAGTCCCGCGTCGCTTGCGTCATACTGGTGTTTTGCCGAACTGGCCGAGGCGCGCGCGGCCGGCAAATCCTTATTCCCACTGCAAGTCGCACCGCTGACCGAGGAGGCGCGCCAGCGTCCCCTCATGAAGATCGTCGATCAGATACAGATGATCGATCTGACCGCCGATCGCGACGCCGGCTACACGCGCTTGCAAAACGGCCTCAAACTCGCTGAGCTCGACGACAGCTTTCCATATAACCCCGCCCGCCCGCCGTATCCGGGGATGATGAGCTTCGCCGAGGATGACGCCGGCATCTATTTCGGCCGCGAGGCCGAGGTGCGCGAGCTCATCGAGCATCTCGGCAGCATGCAGCGGTTGCGCGAGCCGCTGCTGACGATGGTGCTGGGCGGCTCCGGCTGTGGCAAATCCTCGCTGGTACGCGCGGGGCTGGTGCCGCGCCTGCGCCGCGACCGCGCTCGCTGGTTGGTGGTCCCCGCATTCCGGCCGCGCCAACAACCGCGCGACGAGCTGGCACGTGCCCTCGCCGACGCGCTTGCCACCGCCGGCGCGCCGAACCCCGATTGGAAACGCATCCGCGATGCAATCGGCGACGCGGTGAGCGACCGCGCCGCCGCCGCGCTGGTCGAGCTGGCGAACGATTTGCGCATGACCGCCAAAGCCGGTGCCGCCCCCGAAGGTCGCGAGGCGAGTGTCCTGCTCGTCATCGACCAGTTCGAAGAGCTGTTCGCTGAATCGGTGCAGCAGGAAGCCGGCCAATTTCTGACGCTGCTGCGTACCGCCCTTGGCCGGAGCGACAGCCCGCTGCTGGTCGTCGCCACCATGCGTTCGGAATTCCTGGGCCAACTCCAGGCGCGACCTGAGCTGAGTGGGTTCTTCTTCGAGAGCACCTTCAAGAGTTACCCGCTGGGCCCCATGGCAACCGACGCCTTTCGCAACGTGATCACGGGCCCCGCCAAGCAAGCTGATATCGAGATCGAGCCTCGTTTGGTCGAGCGCATGATCGACGACATGGAGAGTGACGACACGCTGCCGCTTCTCGCCTTCACTCTGCGCCAGCTCTACGAGCGCACGACCACGCTGGACAACGTCCCCGGCCCATCCACCCGCCGCTTCACCGAGCGGGACTACGCCGAAATCGGGGGTGTCAAAGGTGCGGTGAAGAAGTGCGTGGAGGATGCGCTGGCCGGCAGCCAGGCGACCGTGAAGAGCAGCGAAGCGGCGCTGCGAGTCGCGTTTCTCGACTATCTCGGCAGGCTCAGCGAGGACAACCAGTTCACCCGCCAACCCGTGCGCTGGAGTGATATCCCTAGGGCGGCCCATCCGGTCCTGCGCCGGCTGGAGCAAGTGTACCTGCTCGTGTCGTCGAGCGAAGACGGCGCAGAGATTGTCGAGGTGGCACACGAAGCGCTATTCCGGGTCTGGCCCAAGCTGGCGCAGTGGATCGACGCCGACCGCGAGTTTCTCTTCTGGCGCAAACGCTTTCGCCTCGCCTTCACCGACTGGAGCGCCGACCACTCGCAACTGTTGACGGGCCCGTTGCTTGGCCAGGCGCGCCGCCGCTTGCGCGAGCGGCCGGAGCGGTTTACGGCGCCGGAAAAATCCTTCATTCGCGCCAGCCAACGGCGCCGGTGGCTGCGGATGGCCGCCGCCACCAGCATCGTCCTCGTCGTCGCCGCCGCGGCGTACGAAGTCAGGCACGTGACGATCAGGAGGGATTCGTTGCTGGCACGTGCGGAGGAGCCTGCTGAGAACGTCAGGCATGCCGCACAGGTCGTGCAGGCTCCCCAGGCGTTGTGGCCGTTGCTGTCGCGCAACGCAGCCTTCAACGAACTGCGCGCCTCGCTGCCGCGCGTCCACGCGCGCGATGTGGTGCATCTCGACGGCACCTCGGAAAAGCCCGAGCAGGTGACGGTCACTGCGTTCACGCCGGATGGCGCGCTGGCAGTCGTCGCCGGCTCGGCACCAACGGCGCGGGTGTGGCAGATGACCGACGACGCGATCGGCGGCAGGGATCTGGCCACCCTGCCCGTTACCCCCAACGTGTTGAGCGCCTCCTTCAGCGCGGATGGCCGCCGTCTGGTCATCGCCGATCGCAAAACGGTTGGCGTGTGGGACTTGACTGCGTCGCCGCCGCGGTTGGCGGACCAGCGTCCAAGCGGAGTGCGCGCGGACGTCTGCCGGGGCTCGCGTATCGCGACCGAGGATACGAATGGAAGGGTGCATGTCTGGACCATCGGTGGCAGCGATCGCGTGCTGTCGGAAAGCGCGCGGCACGTAGCACAGTACTGGGATCGTCTGGTGTTCAGCGCCGACTGTTCCCAGCTCGCGGTCGCCAGCGACGATGGGCTGCGTGTCTGGGACGTGGACAATGCCACGTCCGTTCAAATGAGCGGCGATGTGGTAGGCCGGGCAATCGGCCAATTGCATTTCTCGCCGGACGGACGCGTCCTCCTGATGGTGCTGCCGCGGCACGACGGTTCGGAAGTCCTCCACTGGGACACGGCTTCGGGAGCGCTCGGCAAACCGCTCGAGGGGAGCGGCGAGTTCATCGATGCGGCAGCCAATCCCGACGCGACGCGCGTGGCGGCAATTTCGCAAAACCGCCTGTATATCTGGGCGACCGCAACCGGCGCGCGCACCGACGAGACGGTGGCCGCCTCACTCGTCGCATTGGCGTTCAGCCCGGGCGGGCTCTGGATCGCGACGGGTAGCGCCGATCATAGCGTCCAGTTGTGGTCGGCGGACGGCGACAATGTTGCATCGTCTCTGCATGGTCACACGCAACCGGTCGATACACTGAGATTCAGCCCGGACGGCAGATTCCTGCTGTCCGGGGGCAGAGACGGCGATGCGCGTCTTTGGCAAATTGGGTGGGACGAGAGCCCGCTGCGCCGCGTGCAGGATGACGTGACCACGCAGGCGGTCAGCCCGCGCGCGGCAGAGACGCTTGTTGCCACCGGCGCTCTCGATGGCTCGGTCCGCTTGTGGGGACTCGACACGGCGTCATGGGAGCTTTTCAAGCACGCCGGCAAGGTGACGCAGGTCTCCTTCAGCGCCAACGGCGCCTTTCTCGTCAGCGCCTCCGAGGACGGTACGGCACGCGTGTGGAAGCGTAACGAGGATCACTCCCCGGACGGTCAGTGGCAGGCAGTGGGCAAAGAACTGGACCACTCCGGGGCTAACGTGACCTCGGCAACAGTCGGCAACGCGGGCACGCTGGTGGTGACCGCACCCGACAGCGAGCCGCCCCGTCTGTGGTGGCGTGACGCGACTGACGCGTGGCAGTTTCTGTCGCTGGGGACAGTCAGGGCGCAACTGGTTGCGTTGAGCCCTCAAGACCAATGGGTCGCCGTGGTGACGAAAGAAGGGGTGGCGATCGGAGCGCCGACGGTGCGCAAGCCACTGGAGCCGCTCAGCGGCCTTGGCGGCGACATCAAGGCCATGACCTTCAGTGCCGACGGCACACTCCTGCTCGCGGCAGGTGACGCTGGCGCGGTGCTCTGGGACGTCGCAACACGCCAGCGGCGCGGCGAACTCAAGCAGAGCAGTCAGGTGAGTAGTGCGGCCTTCAGCCGCGATGGGCGGCTGATCGTAACTGCCGAAGGGAACCAAGTGTATGTCTGGGACGCCGCTACCGGCGAGAAGCGGGTGACGCTGACCGATAAACCCGCCGAGGTATCTAGACCCCCCGATGTATTTGCGGCTGTGCTTGACGGGCGTGGCCGCTACCTCATCGCCGCCACCCGCGACAATCGCGCCGACATCTACGAGTGGCCGGCCTTTGCGCCGGAGCCTGCACTACTCGACGAGGTCAACCACCTCGGCATCGATGTCCCACCGATGGGCTGGCGGGACTGGCTATGGTGAAATGTAGCGTGAGAGTTTCAATCGCTTGCTTCGGTGCTTGCCTGTCCCTCCTGATGGGCTGCGGGGCCGATGCCCCGCCGGGGGGCGGATCGTTCGCGATCGCGGCGCGCTGGCAGCAGCGCCAAGGTTCGCAGAGCGTCGAGTTTCCCTGCCCGGTGCCGCCGGCCACACCCGTAGACAGCTTTGACGCGAGCCTGCCATTGCCCGTGGTGAACACCGTCCGGGTGCGATTGACGAGCCCGACCTTCAGCTGCTGCGTCGATCTCGAGGGCCACACTCCTTCTGGGCCACATAGCGTCCGCATTCTGAACGTTCCGCAGGGCGACGTCGCGGCGACGGTCTCGGCGTATCTCGAAAATCCGGGCGGCGGCGATCAACTCGAAAGTCTCTGCGATACAAACGGCGTCGGCGGTGCCTGCACCAGCGGCCCGACGACGCTCACCTACACGAGTGATCCGACGACGGTAGCGGTCGTCCCGGGCGCCACCGTGGTGGCGCAAGCGCTGG
>CAZTDK010000572.1:0-4694 GCA_964611965.1 uncultured Binatia bacterium (SeqCode)
GTCGTTGTCGATCTGGTTGATGTGTTGCAGGCGCCAGCTCGCGAAGCTCAAGACGGCGGCGATGAGGGCAGCGACCGCCGCAACCACCGCAGCAAGCGTCGTGACCGTCCAGTCCATCTCAACCCTCCCTACGACCAGTGCATACTAACCGTGGCAAGCGTCGCGACCACCTGTCACTACACCATCAAGATGTAACTCAATGTATTGGCTTCAACAGCTGCCATGCGGGAGCGCATCGCGCCGACCCATGTGCCAGGAACCGACGGCGTTGGCACCCGCTACAATCCGGTCGCACTGTCATTGGAATGTCACGGCGGCGCCGATACGCAGCGCATTTCGGCCTGGTCGTGGCGTCAGCTCGCCGCGCTGGATTTGGTAGGGCGTTTGCTCGGCACGTCGCATACGCACCCTGGTCGTCGACGGAGGAACGAAGCGCCAGGCCGCGAAGAAGTGGCGTGATACCCCGATGAGATGGATAGACCACCAACGAGACCGGTGACCGCGAAGGGCGCGATCTGCCGCGCTCGCCGGGTCCGCAGCGGCTGCACGGAAAGGAAACTGTATGTTGATGCTGGCGGAGAAACAGATCGATAGGTTTGAAGCAGCGGATGCCGTGCGTTCTGCCGAGGGCAATGCGGACGAGTTGCGAATGGTGCAGGTCGGTGAGCTGTTCGCTCCCGAGGCGCCGCGCACATTGGCCGAGACCGGCATCGCGGCGGAAGTCTTGAGCGATCTGTTTCTCAAACTGGCGCACACGGCCGCAAGCTTCACCACCGAATGGGCAGCCAATAGCCTGTGCTTGCCGATGGGGATCATCAACGATCTGCTTGATCAACTGCGCCGCGACAAGCTCGTTGAAGTGCTCGGCGACGCCGGACGCCTCGGCTACCGTCTCGCGATCACCGAACGCGGGCGCGGGCGTGCCGTCCAGCTCATGGAGGTGTGCGGCTATGTCGGGCCGGCGCCGATCTCCATCGACGAGTACACTGCCTCGCTGGATTGGCAACTGGCTCATCTTCCGCAGGTCACGCCGCAAGAGGCCGCGGCAGCGATCGAGCATCTCGTCCTGTCCGATGCCGCCGTCGAAATCGCCGGCTTGGCGGGCTCATCCGGCCGCAGTCTCTTCCTGTATGGGCCGCCCGGAAACGGAAAGACGACGCTGGCACACCTGCTGCACAACGCGTTGAAAGGCAACATCTGGGTGCCCCACTGCATCGGCGTCGGCGCGGACGTCATCGTCGTGTACGATCCAGAAACCCATCGGCGCGCCGCGAACGAGCTCCCGAAGGAGGTCGCGCATCGGATCGACCGTCGTTGGGTCTGCGCGCAACGGCCCTTCGTGGTTGCCGCCGGTGAGTTGACGCTCGACGCACTCGAGCTCGCCTACAGTCCCGGTCGCTATTACGACGCGCCCATGCACGTCAAGGCCAACGGCGGGACGTTCGTGATCGACGATCTGGGCCGGCAACGTGTCGAGCCGTATCAACTGCTCAACCGCTGGCTGTTCCCGTTGGAGAACCGCGCCGACTACCTGACCCTGCAGACCGGGCGCAAGGTGCGCGTTCCGTTCCGCCAAATGTTGGTCTTCTCGACCAATCTCGACCTCGAGCAGGCCCTCGACGGCGCCTTTCTGCGGCGTATCGGCTACCGCTTGCGCATCGGCAATCCGACGCCCATGGACTACGCCCACGTGTTCGCACGCTACGCCGCCAACTGTCAGGCAAGCCTGGCCCCCGGTCTGATTGAAGCGCTGCACGAACGTTACACCGCCGAAAGCCGCCCTATGCGGAGCTGTGAGCCGCGCGACCTCATCGAGCGCGCACGCGACATCTGCACCTATCGTGGCCTGCCGCTCGAGTTGACGCCCGAGGTTATGGATCTCGCCTGGAAGGGCTACTTTGGCGAGCTGCAGGATCTCCGGGCACAGCACGCCGGCAGCTTGGCGTAACAGCGGACAGTGGGCGTTCCTTCCAGCGGAGAGTCAGGTCGCCGGCAAGCGGGCGCGTGATCGACACACTCGTTCGTATTGGCCTCACGCTCTTGGTGATGCCGATTGGGCGTCCAGTTGGGAACGCCCTGCTGCGGTATTTCAAGTCTGGTCGGTCCTAAGAGCTGGTCCGTCGCGTCCCGGCCAGCCGCAGCGCTGAGCGCCACCTACGCTTCGTCCCAACCGTCGAAGCCGTAGGCCACCGGGCCAAGCGCGCTCAAGCGCAGCTTGCGTAGTGCGTGGCGCTCGATTCGGCGTACGGTGCGCACGGGCATGTCCATGAGACCTGCCACCTCTTGAAGCGTGGCGACGCGACGCGGGTTCTCGAAGCGCAAGCGCAGCACGGCCTTCTCCGTTTCCGTCAACATCGGCATCGTCGTTCGTCCCTGTCGGCGTCGTAAGGAGGCGACGTTCCGCATAGTGAGGCCTCGGCCCGTCGGCGCGACGCGCTGGCTGCCCGTCGAGTCGTCACTGCGTGTCGTCACGCACCGGGCGCCGAGCAGCCCCTCTGCCAAGCGACCACAGCTGAGAACCGCGCTCACGATTTTCATATGCAAGGTCTCCATCACGGATGATGCCAACGCACCGGGGCAATTCCGCATAGGGGCGCAGGGCGTACAGCTCGAACGACCTGTCCATTCCACAAGACTCGAGAATCGGGACTGTCTTGCATCATGGACACCGGGAGTCGCACCGCACGTCCTCGCGACCGACCGCTCGCAGGAATCACTGCCGGCCCGCCATTGCCCTGCCGAGGTCATCCAACGATTGGCCCTTCACTGGGAAACGGTACAAGAAGCCCGGCACAGGCCCCTTGCAACGCCGCATGTGCGGCTGTCATCTCCGCGTCTGCCTTCTGCTGTCCAGTGGATTTTGAGAAAGCTTCTCGAGCCCGTAGCGCCGCAGCTTGGCGCGCAGCGAGCCACGACCAATCCCGAGGAGTGCAGCGGTGCGAATACGGTTCCCATCGCAGGCCTCGAGCGCCCACTGTAGTATCAGCTGCTCCGCACGGGCGTGAAACTCGCGCGGATGCGCAACGTGAAGCCGCGCAAGCACGCCGGCAAACTCCGCCTCGAGATCGATGGTCGCCCCACCGCCGTGCAGACGCAGATCGATCGCGCGCAGGCGGGCCTGCGTGCAATGCAAGACCGACTCGGTGATACAGTTGCTCAGTTCGCGCACGTTGCCGTTCCAGCGCTGCTCCAGCAGCCGGACGCAGGCATCCGGGCTCAACGCCCGCACGTCCCGTCGAAAGCGGCGGGCAGCGGTTGCCAAGAAGTGCTCGGCCAAGAAGATTACATCCTCGCGTCGTTGTCGCAGCGGCGGAATTTCCAAGCGCACCACGTCAAGGCGGTAGAGCAAATCCGTGCGCAAGCTTTGGCGCGCGGCCAGCACTCCGAGGTCACAACTCGTCGTCGTGATCAATCGGAGCGGAGTGCGCAGCGGCTGCTCCGTCAGGAGGCGCACCAAGCTGTCTTGCACCGCTGGGACAAGATCGCCGACCTCCTCGATGACAATGGTTCGATCCGTCAACTGCGCCAGGCGGTCGATGACCTCGGGCGTCGCCGTCGCCCCTTGCACGACAACCAATGGCCCATTGCGCCGCGGACTGTCCTCGTGCAGCTGCCGCGCCAGTGACGACTTGCCGCTACCCGCCTCGCCGCAGATGAGAACCGGCACCTCCGTCGCCGCAACGCGGGAAATGCTCGCCGCCAGCACCTGCATCTGCGGCGACACACAGGGAAGGTAACGTTCGTCAGGTTCCTCTGAACGTGCGATCGGACTCACCAGCATCAGAGGTCCTCACCAACCGCTTCATCGTCGAACAGGACTCATGCACGATCCGCCACAACCAGATCGATGAATCGATTCAGCGCGCCCACCGCGGCCGCTCGCAGCGGCTTCGCAAATTCCGACGTGTCGGCGGTGATGCGGTTGCTGATCGCGACCGCATCCGGGCCCAGGTCGCCCGCATACTCATGCAGCCATGCATTGACCATCGCCGGCGTCACCTCCAGATGGAACTGCAGGCCATACGCGCAGCGACCAAGCAGGAACGCCTGGTTCATTGTCAGAGCACTGAACGCCAGACGCGTCGAACCGGGCGGCAGATCGAACGTCTCTCCGTGCCAATGAAACACGGCCTCCTGATCCGCCGCGCCAGCCAGGAAGGCGTCCTGCCGCCCCTCCATCGTCAATGACACCGGCGCCCAGCCGATTTCTGGACGCGCGCCGGGGAAGACCCGCGAGCCCGCAGCCGCCGCCAGCAACTGCGCCCCCAGACACACCCCCAAGACCGGTATTTCGTCGTTGAGCGCCCGCCGAATCAGCGCCTTCTCCGGCGCCAGGTAGGCATAGCGGCTCTCATCGTTCACACTCATGGGGCCGCCCAGGAAAATCAGCGCGGCAGCCGTCGCGCTGTCACGGGGCAGACTGTCACCCGCGAACAGGCGTACATAGCTGACACGCATGCCACGTTGCGCGAGCACCTCGGCAAAGCTGCCGAGATCCTCGCAAGCAACGTGTTGAAACACGTAGACACGCTCGTCTGCCATCGGTAGGGACTCCGCTGCCGCGCAGGGCGTCTCCACAACCACGGAGACGCCACGGCGGGGCCACTGCCGAACTCACAATCAGGCATCGAAGTACAAATTGAATTCGTGCGGATGCGGACGCAACCGCATGGCGTTCACCTCGTTGGCCATCT
>CAZTDK010000573.1:0-4694 GCA_964611965.1 uncultured Binatia bacterium (SeqCode)
ACCTCACCCGTACGCTCCGCCTTGGCGAGCGTCCCGAGCAGGTGCTGCGTACTGGCGCGCACCGCTTCCGCATAGCTCGACAGGCGGCCTTCCTCCAGATGGACGATGCGGTCGGCGATGTCGAGGATACGGTTGTCATGGGTGACCAGCACGACCGCCGTGCCTTCCTGCTTGGCGAGGTCGTGGATGCGATTCACGACGTCGCGGCCCGACTGCTTATCCAAGGACGCCGTGGGCTCGTCCGCGAGGATGATGCGTGGGCGCCCCGCCAGCGCGCGCGCGATGGCCACGCGTTGCTTCTGCCCGCCGGACAATTGATCCGGATAGTGCCCGGCGCGCGACTCGAGACCGACACTGCCGAGCATCTCACGCGCGCGCTCCTGCGCGGCACGCTTCGACATGCCCGGGACACCGTCGAGCCCCATCATCACGTTCTGCGTGACGGTGAGCGCGTCGAGCAGGTTGTGGAGCTGAAAGATAAAGCCGATGCCGCGCCGCACGGTGACCAGCGTGCGCTCGGCCGCGCCCCGCAACTCCTGGCCGAGGATGCAGAGGCTGCCTTCCTGGGTGGCGCGCAACGCACCGATGAGCGTCAAAAGCGTCGTCTTCCCTGAGCCTGAGGGCCCGGTGAGAATCACGATCTCGCCGGCTTCGACCTGCGTCGAGACGTCGTACAGGATCTGCTTGCGCAGGTCCCCCCGCCCGTAGAAGTGGCTGACGCCCGTCACGGTGATCAACGCCTCGGCCATCGTCAGAACACCTCCGCCGGATCCACCTTGCGCAGCTTGCGCATGGCGATCATTCCCGAGATCCAGCACATCAACATCGTCAGGCCAAGGACCAGCAGGGCGCGGTCGAGCGCAATCACCATCGGTAGCTTGGTGGCCGAGTTCGTCAATCGATAGAGCCAATAGCAAATGCCCAGGGAGGGGAAGAAACCGGCGAGCGCCAGAATGGTGGCTTCCACGATGACGATGCCGGCGAGATAGCGGTGCGTGCGCCCCATCGCCTTGAGCGTGGCGTACTCCGCCAGGTGGTCGGCCACATCGTTGAACAGGATCTGGTACACGATGATGACGCCGACGACGACGCCCATGATCACGCCGAAAGTGAACACGAAGCCGATCGGCGTCTTGGTTGCCCAGTAATCGACCTCTTGATCGAGGAATTGCTGCTTCGTGAGCACGCGCACATCGTGCGGCAGCGTCGCGGCCATCGCATCACGAATCGCGCTCGCGTCGGCTCCCGGACCCAGATGGACCAGTCCAATCGTTGTCGCCCCGTTCGGATAGTCGCGAAAGAGCCGCCGGTAGTTCAGATCCGTGGTGATCATCGACCCATCGATCCCGAAGGACGTGCCGATCGTGAACAGATCTTTCAACTCGATTTGCCGGCTGTTGACTTCGGTGGTGACGCTCCCGTTCGACCGCACCTGCGCCGCGATCGGCCCGAACTCGGGGCGCGATGCCGAGTCGAACAGCGCGACGTCGGGGTAGCGTGCCATGCGCAGCTGCGCCGCCAGCTTCGGGGCGGTGAAGTTCTCGCGCGCCGGGTCGACGCCGATGACGAAGATGGGGTGAATTTCCGCATTTTCCGGATTCTTGAAGTAGGCCAGGCCGGTATGCACCGGCGCCACCGACACCACGCCGTCGAAGGCGCGCGCCTGCTGCAGGCGCCGATTCGGAAACTCGGTGGGGCGTACCAACGCACTGTACCGCGAGCTGATCAAGACGAGATCCGCCGCCAGCCGAATCGGGATTTCGACGGCGCTGCGGAAGAGGGCATCCATGAACCCGAGCTGCATGAGCATGAGGGTGGAGGCGAACGCCACGCCCGCGATCGCCACCACGAAGCGAATCCGCTGGTGGCGCAGCTGGAGCCAGGCGAGATGGGTATTGGAGATCATTGCGCGGCGTTCATTGCCCGAGCGGCTGCCGGAGCCGTCGCCGTTGCGATGGTGACCTCGACCTGCAAGTTGGACAGACTGGCGGCACGCTGCGTGTCGTTGAGCTTGACATGCACCTCGACGACGCGTGCATCGGTGCGGGCCACCGGATCGGTATCGAGGACGTCGAGCTTGCCGATCTTCATGCCGATGCGTTCGACGCTGCCCGTGAGGTCCGACGTCAGGGCCGGACTACGGACGGTCACGGGTTGTCCGACCTGCACACGGCCGATGTCGGTCTCATACACCTCCGCGATGGCATACATTTCGTCGTTCTGTGCCAGCTCGGCGATGCCGTCCGGTCCGACACGCTCACCGCGGCGGGCATGCACGGCGACGATTTGTCCGGCCGCCGGTGCGTCGACCGTATCGAGGGCGACCGCCGCCTGCGCGCCGGTGACCTGGGCGGCGGCAACATCGACCGCGAGCTGCGCGTCCTCGCGTTCCGACACCGCGGTAATCCCTTGGCGGGACAGCGAGGTCATGCGATCGAGCGCGCGTTGCGCATGGTTCAACTCCGCTTTCGCCCGTGCCACCCGCGACTCGTCCTCCGCCATCGTGTCGAGAATGGCGATGGGTTGGCCTGCCTGCACGCGATCGCCCTCTTCGACGAGCAGCTTGGCGATAACCACCGAAGGACGCGACGGTCCGGCAATGCGGCGGATGTCATTCTTGGGTTCGATGCGTCCCAGCGCCGTGACCGCGGTCGGCAGTGCGGCGGCAGTGGTCTGAGCGGCGCCGGCTGGCGGTGCGAACCCGCCGCTCTTGCAGGCACCCTGCAACAGCGAAACTGCGACGGCCGTGGTGGTCAGCACCAAGCGCCTGCGGCGCTGCAATCGGATCTTGGGCATCATACGACCTCCTTCATCCGGACCTACGGGAACGTCCGGCGGTGTGCTGCGCGTCGGGTTTACCGGTTCGTCGGAGCGCTCGAGTGTTGCCTTTGCGGGCAACTGGTGTCGTGCGCGGCGTCCTGCCGGGAGCGGGCCACTCCACCAAGCGCCGCTGGGTCGCGCGATAGCCGATGTCCGCGACTCGCGCCACCGCGTTCCAGTCGAAGAGACCGATGCCGTCCAGCGGCGGAGCAATGTAGAGGTCCACCTCATGCTTGAGGCGTTCGGAGAGCGCCCGACTGGCGGCGAGCGTGGTGCGGAAGAGAATGCTCAACAGGGTTGGCGAGCGTACGGGCGTCCCCAGCCGCAGCCACGTCGAGCTCAACAGGCGGAGGGCCTGCCACGTCGTCGGCTGGTCGGTGTAGTCGTCGGTGGGGAAGGCTTCCGGCGGGGTCAGGTCGACCGCCACGGTGTGTCCCACGCCGCGCGCTCGCATCACATCTGCCGGCATGTTGTTGAGAATGGCCCCGTCGACCAACAGGTCGCCGTTGTCGAGCCGCAGCGGTGCCACGATACCCGGGATGGCGATGCTGGCGCGGACCCATTGCCGCAGCGGCCCGTGGTCGTGAACGACAATCTCCGAGCGCGTCAGGTTCGCGGAAACGCAGAAGTAGTCGAGCCACAGATCTTCAATGCGTCGGTCGCCGAACATCGTCTCCAGCATCGCCAAACCGGAGGTGCCGGAGACGAGGGCGATAGCTGGCAGGGTGAGGTCGCGCATGGGGGTGTGTTTCTCCCAGAGGCGATTGACCGCGAGCATGGCGGCCGGCGTTACCCCCGCGGCGTA
Organism: uncultured Binatia bacterium (SeqCode); assembly: GCA_964611965.1. Classification (GTDB taxonomy): domain Bacteria; phylum Desulfobacterota; class Binatia; order HRBIN30; family HRBIN30; genus CAZTDK01. The sequence continues at coordinate 3,626 of CAZTDK010000573.1, forward strand.
TTGGGCGGCGATCACCGAGCCCATGCTCGTCCCCCCAATATGGTCGATCGGAATTCCGGCTTCCTCGAAGGCGCGCAGCACGCCGATGTGCGCAAAGCCTTCGCCGCTCCGCCGCTCAAGACAATGCCGAGCGAGGTGCCGGTAAAACATCGGCTGAGGCGCTCCACATCGTGCGGGGCGCCAGCGTACAGGTGATGATGCGCGGCGAAGGGCCGTAAGGCCAGCCACGCCGCCGTTCCCGACGGCGACGTCCCGTCGGCGTGGAGCAACACCAATTCCTCACGCGCCCTGCCGGTGTGTGCGCCGCCCAAGAGCTGCTTCACCGTGTGCCGTGCCTCGCGCACATCCGCCTCGGCGTTGGCGACGAAGACGACGCGATCGACTTGACGCATGCAGCGCCGGGTCCACGCGGGCGCCCCCGGGTCCCCCTCGTACACCAGGAAACGGGGCGCCACCTCGAGCTCATCCAGCCATGCGCTCAGCGCGCCGGGCGCGGCATGGGCGTCGTCACCCTGCGCCGCGTTGCCGTAGCCGCGGCTTTGCACGAGGGCGAGGTTGACGGGTAACGCGGGACCGTGCGCCGCCAGCGAGCGGCACAGCTGCTCAGTCAGGCGGGCGACGGTGACCTGCGTTGCGGCCGACGCCCCGGATCTGGGCTCATGCGTACGATACATCCGCTCCGACACTCGGCCTCCCTTCTCCACTCGACGGCTCCATCTGCAGCAATCGGCGGCCGTCCACAGCGCATTGCCACAAACGGATTATCTGCATGTTCTAGGGACGAGCTTACCCTGAGACGGATGCGCTGGACGTCGGTGAGTGTCTCATTTCCGGCTCAGCGCTGATCCGATTCTTTTGTAGGTGCCTGCCTACACGCTGGCCCGGGAGCCACGCACCTGCGGGCTCACGGCTCGCCGCCGCTCAGGCATTGCGCCGGGAGGGGGTGACACGCGCCGCGACCCTCGCCGCCCTCCAACCCCTGGAGCAGCTCGCGCGCCTCCAGCAGATCGCGTGTATCAAAGCCTTCCGTAAAGGTTGCGTAGAGCGGCGCCAACAGTTCGTGTGCCTC
>CAZTDK010000574.1:0-4670 GCA_964611965.1 uncultured Binatia bacterium (SeqCode)
TCCAACGACAAAGGCAGCGAGCCTGACGTGGTGATGGCGTGCTGCGGCGACGTGCCGACGCTGGAAACGTTGGCCGCCGTCGACTTGCTACGCGTACACGTTCCCGAGCTCAAGGTGCGCGTCATCAACGTGGTCAACCTGATGAAGCTGCAATCGCCCAGCGAGCACCCGCACGGCTTGCCGGATCGCGACTTCGACGCGCTGTTCACCACCGACAAGCCCGTGATCTTCGCCTTCCACGGCTATCCCTGGCTGATCCACCGCCTCACTTACCGCAGGGTGGGACACACCAACCTGCACGTGCGCGGCTATATCGAAGAAGGCACGACGACGACGCCCTTCGACATGGTCGTGCTCAATACCCTCGACCGTTTCTCTCTGGTCAACGACGTCATCGACCGGGTGCCGAAGCTGGCCACACGGGCGGCCTACGCCAAGCAAGCGCTGCGCGACAAGCTGCTGGAGCACAAGCAATACATCGCCAAGTACGGCGACGACATGCCGGAGATCCGCGACTGGCGCTGGGGACAAGTTGGCAAGGTGGAGCCGGGGCGCGGTGATACCGCCGGGGATAATGTTTAACGGGGGATGAGTTCGCGGGTCGTGGCGGCGCTGGCGTCGCCGAAGTCCCCGAGTGCCGTCAGAGATACCGCCGGTTCACATCCGGCGCCAACGTCCGCAGCAACCGCGCGAAGAACACGCAGGCGCGATGATAAAAGGCTGTCGCCAGCTGCGGGTGTGCCGCGAAGACCTCGTCGACTTTGTCGAACGGCAGACGCAGGACGCGGGTGGGTTCACGCGTCATCGCTGTCGCGATGCGCTTATCGCGTTCGAAGAAGGCCATCTCACCGAGTGACTGACAGGCCCCGACGCTGGCAACCGGATGATCCTTGTCTTTGATGACGACGTCGATGGTGCCCGACTCGATGACGAAAAACGCGTCGGGGACGTCGCCGGTGCGATACACGTACTCCTCGACCATGTACGACTTGTGTTCGGCAACGGCGGCGAGCGCCGCGAGATCCTCCGGGCTGGCGTCGCGAAAAGAGGGAATGCTCTTCAGTACGTCTCGTGCGTCCATGGATCTGTAGTCCTTTCGTCCGTCGACCGCGGTGCCCGACTTAGCGCGCGATGAAGGGGTGCGTCAAGGCGGGTAGGGGGGAGGTGGTACCCGAACCTTCCCCTTTTCGGGCTTTCGAACTTTCGTGCTTCCTCTTTGCAACCGCACGCATTCCTTTCCCCCCATCACGCTTCATGTTACCGCTACCGCCACATTGGAGGACGCGCCTTGATACGCAACATGCTCGCCGCGTTTCTGCGGCTGGAATCCGCGGCCGGCGCGCTGCTGGCCATGGCGGCTGCGGCGGCCATCGTCCTTGCCAACACCCCGATCGGGCTCGCCGTCGAGCGTGTGTTCGCAACCAAGTTGACGGTCGGGGTGGGCGCGCTGGCGTTGAGCAAACCCTTGCTGCTGTGGATCAACGACGGGTTGATGGCGATTTTCTTCCTGCTCGTCGGCCTGGAGCTCAAGCGCGAGGTCGTCGAGGGCGAGTTGTCGCAGCCGGCGCAAATCGTCTTGCCGGCGGCGGCGGCGATCGGCGGCATGATTGCTCCGGCGGTCATCTATGTGGCGCTCAACCGCGCCGACGCCTATGCGCTGCGCGGCTGGGCCATTCCGGCGGCAACCGACATCGCCTTTTCCCTCGGGGTGTTGGCGGCGCTCGGCCCGCGCGTACCGTTGGGCCTGAAGCTCTTTCTCACCACGCTGGCGGTGGTCGATGACCTCGGCGCTATCGTGGTGATCGCGGTCTTTTATTCCAGCGATCTGTCGCTCCTCTCGCTGGCGCTCGGGGCATTGTGCGTCCTGGTGTTGTTGTTGTTGAACCGTACCGGTCGCCGGCAACTCTGGCCCTACATACTGACCGGCATCGTGCTCTGGGTATGCGTCTTGAAATCGGGCGTGCATGCGACACTCGCCGGCGTCGTGTTGGGGTTGTTCATTCCGCTCGCGGGCGGTGGCGACGCAGCCGAGGAGCCACCGCTGCGCCGTCTGGAGCATACTCTTCACCCGTGGGTCGCCTACGGCATCTTGCCGATCTTCGCTTTCGCCAATGCTGGCGTGTCATTCGAAGGCATGGCGTTCGCCAAGCTGTTCGAGGCCGTCCCCCTGGGTATTGCCGGCGGGCTGTTTCTCGGCAAGCTGCTGGGCGTATTCGGCGTCGCGGCGCTGTTGATCGGCGCCGGCGTCGCGCGCATGCCGGTGGGTGGCACCTGGCTCAAGCTCCTCGGGGTTTCGATCTGTGCCGGCATTGGTTTCACCATGAGCCTCTTCATCGGCACCCTGGCCTTCGAGGATCCGGCGTTCGCCGCCCCACTGCGGCTCGGCGTCCTGGCCGGATCGCTGCTGTCGGCACTGGCTGGTTATCTGATTCTGCGCGGCGCACCGGATGACTGATCAAAGACGTAATCTCGCGCAGAGGCCCCAGAGATGCTGCGGTTCCGCTCACCATGCGCTCCTCGCTGCTCTCCTTCAAAAAGGCTTCGAACAGTGTCGCTTCGAATTCCGATCGACGATCTCTTCGCTGCGCCTCTGCGTCGCTGTGCGAGAATCGCTTGTCATCCGGGCGTTGAGAGATTTAGAGTTTTCCTGCTTTTGTGGTTTTCTGATAGAGGACGCGACACCCGGTCTGCTCAACGTCACGAAGGGAGAAGCTTATGAAGCGCACCATCATTGCAATCGGTCTCTGCTTAGTCACTCTGCCGGCCGTGCTGGCTGCCGAAGACGCTGCGGCGCCGGCGAAGCCGGAGATCCAGACGCAGAAATCTCAAGCCGCGATGACGCCGGCCGCGGCACTCGAACGGCTCAAGGACGGCAACCGCCGTTTTGTGGCCAATGCCACGAAGCGACGCGATTGGTCGGCGAAGGTCATCGCCACGGCGTCCGGACAGTTCCCGTTCGCCGCGGTGCTCGGCTGCATGGATTCGCGGGCACCTATTGAAATCGTCTTCGACCAGGGGATTGGCGACGTGTTCGGCGTGCGCGTCGCGGGGAACGTCTTGAACGATGACGAACTCGGCAGCCTCGAATACGCCGTCAAGGTGGGCTCCAAGCTCATCGTCGTGCTCGGACACACGAGTTGTGGCGCCATCAAAGGAGCCCTCGACGGCGTCCAACTCGGCAACCTCACCGGCTTGCTGGAGAAGATCCACCCGGCCGTCGCCGCCGCGGGGTGCGACAACGCGAAAGATGAAGCGTGCGTCACCCACGTGGCCGAAATGAATGTGCGCCTGGTGGTGCGTGAGATCCGCGAGAAAAGCCCGTACCTCCGGAAGTATCTCGACGAGGGGAAGGTGGGCCTGGTCGGCGGACTCTACGACGTCGCCACCGGCAAAGTCACCTTCATCGAAAACTAGGGCCTGCGGCCCGCGTCTCTTCTATGGACCGCTCCCGTTGGTCGCTGGGGGCTGCCGTCGCCAGGATTTGACTCACGCGCAGGGCATGGGAAGTGGAGCGGTAGCGTCTCCGCGTCCTCTGCGGCTCCGCGTGAGCCTCTCTTGAGTCACATCAACGTTAGCTGTCGTCGTCGCGGCCCTGGCTCACTTCCGAGATCGTGTCGAGCGCGGCTTTGAACCGCGTGAGATCAGCTGGCCGGCGGCGGAGGTCCAGCGGATCAGGGCGTCGCTGATCGCCGGTGCCAGCTCACCGATGATTTCCAGCGTTGCCGCTCCCGGTGGAACCGAGATTTCCCGCAGGCCGAAACGCACAGCCAGTAGAATGGCCGCGACCACCCACTCGGACGGCATATCCAGGCTCGATGGCCAATTGGGCATCCGACTGTCCTGACGGAAATGTTGAGCCATCGGTGTATCGACCACGCCGGGGAGCACCAGCCCAATGTGTATCCCCTTGGCTTCGGGTTCGGTGCGGAGCGCCTCGGTGAGCCCGACGAGCGCAAACTTGGTTGCGCAATATCCACCCAGGGGCGAGATGCCACGGCGCCCCGCCAGCGAAGCGACGTTGATGATGCTGCCCGTACCCTGTTTGCGCATGGCCGGCAGCACCGCTTGCATCATGAAAAGCGAACCGAAGAGATTCACGCGCAGCATCGCGTCGAGGTCTTCAGCCTTGAGCTCGGCGACAGCCGCGGGCCGCAGGATGCCCGCACTGTTGACGAGGATGTCCACCCGCTTCCATTTTCGGCGGACTGTGGCGATGGCGGCGCGCGTCTCGCGTGCATCGGTCACATCGGTTGGGACGACGAGCGCCCGTCCCCCGGCTTCCACGATCGCTGCCGCCGTCTCTTCGAGCGCGTCGCGCCGCCGCGCCGCCAGGGCCACCGACGCCCCGTGGCGTGCAAAGGTCAGCGCCGTCTCCCGGCCGATGCCGCTCGAGGCGCCGGTGACGAGGACGACCTGATCCCGAAACGATCCGAGCAGCGGCAAGAGTTTCTCAATCACCACGACGGCCAACCTCCATCTGCTCCGTTTCTAGATGAACGCCGCTGCAAATGAAAACATCGCGCAGCCTCGAATGGCGCGGAACGCGCAGTCGGTGCGGAGACATTCGTCTTGCGAAGAATTGAGGTCACTCTCTCCCGCTGGCATCGGCTTCATCTCGGTGGCAGGAACGCAGATCGCAACGCGCGAGACACGGCCGGCTCACGCTTAGA